>NZ_JBPYCS010000023.1:0-39207 GCF_051846935.1 Virgibacillus sp. W0430 | reverse complement strand
CTAAATAGCACTCACTTATTTATTGCGATTTCTTTTGTATGTAGATTGTACGTTTTGAATAATAAATTACGCAACTAATGGACAAAATTTTGATAGCAACAAAAAGAAATATATCTTTACCATTTCTTCGAATACTACCCTCAATATACACACGTTATATACCTGTTGCTTTAAGTTTGTCAGCATATACGTATAGACGATAACAGACTAATAAAAAGGATAATTGATATGGAAAAAGAACGACTTGATGTACTTTTAGTGAAGAGAAATTTAATTGACACACGAGAGAAAGCAAAACGTGTTATAATGGCAGGTCAAGTATATTCTGAAAATCATCTATTGGACAAGCCAGGAATGAAAGTGAAGGTCGATATCCCACTTACAGTAAAAGGAAAACTTCTTCCTTATGTTGGGCGGGGCGGTTTGAAATTAGAAAAAGCATTGCATTATTTTCAAGTAGATGTAAAGGATAAAATAATGGTAGATGTCGGCTCCTCCACTGGAGGGTTTACAGATTGTGCCCTTCAAAATGGTGTATCTCTATGTTACGCCATCGATGTCGGATATAATCAGCTTGATTGGAAATTAAGAAGTGATAAACGTGTCGTTGTAATGGAACGAACAAACTTTCGCTATGCTACAATAGATATGTTCCAACAAGGACAACCAAACTTAGCTACAATTGATGTCTCGTTTATTTCCTTGACGTTAATTTTACCCGTTTTAAAGCAGATTCTTACAAATAATAGTGATATAATTGCTTTAATAAAGCCTCAATTCGAAACAAAAAGAGAGCTGGTTGGAAAAAAAGGAATTGTTCGTGATAAAAAAATCCATGCCGATGTATTAAATAAGATTATTACCTTTTCAATTGACGAAAACTATTCGTTACATGATTTAACGTATTCACCCATAACTGGCGGAGATGGTAATATTGAATACCTTGCACATTTCGGGTGGAATAAAGCTGATCATAAGGGAACGAAAAATAATGAAATTGAAAAGCTTATAGACGAAACTATTAATAGTGCCCATCTGGAATTTAACAGTAAAATGTGAATTTACCATCCTGCTGGAGGTATGAAATGAGTAAAATTAAACGACACATTAAAATACGTGAATTAATTACAGAAAATGATATTGAGACACAAGATGAATTAGTCGATCAACTAAAAGTACTTGGCTACAATGTAACACAAGCTACAATTTCAAGAGATATTAAGGAGCTTCATCTAGTCAAAGTGCCTTCGATTAATGGTAAATATAAATATAGCTTACCCGCAGATCAACGCTTTAATCCTTTAGAAAAGCTAAAAAGATTAATAATGGATGCATTTGTAAAAATTGATCATACAAGCCTGTTTATTGTATTAAGGACTTTGCCCGGAAATGCCCATGCAATAGGAGTATTGATTGACAACTTAGATTGGTCGGAAATTATGGGGACAATTTGTGGGGATGATACGTGCTTAATTATTTGTCGAACCGAATCAGATGCTGAAGCAATTCAAGAGCGTCTAATAAATATGCTTTAACATGCGAACGGATGAGGTGAATCGAAAAATGTTAACGGAATTATCCATTAAAGATTTTGCGATAATAGACCAGATTTCAATTACATTTCGTGATGGGCTCACCGTTTTAACTGGAGAAACAGGTGCTGGTAAATCAATCATAATTGATGCAGTGCAGTTGTTGGCTGGTGAACGCGGCTCTGTTCATTTCGTAAGACATGGCGCAAAACAAGCAGAAATCCAAGGGTTATTTACGATTGACGATGAAAAACATTCAATTTTCGCCTTAATTGATGCATACGGATTAGATATTGAAGATGGAATGCTTGTCATCCATCGTACTATAACAGACACCGGTAAAAGTATTTGCCGAGTTAATGGGAAACTGGTAACATTGACAATTTTAAAGCAACTAGGCAATACGCTAATCGATATTCATGGACAACACGAAACGCAGTCATTGATGGATCAGTCAAATCATATCCAACTCCTTGATATGTACGCACAAAAATCGATACAGCCCATTAAAGAAGAGTATTTAATTATTTATGAAGCGTTAGTAAAAGCAAGGAAGGAATACAAACGTTTAAGTGAAAATGAGCAAGAAATGGCACATAGATTAGATCTTTTACAGTTCCAAGCTAAAGAAATTGAGGAAGCAGAATTACAGGACTCAGAAGATATTGAGTTAGAAAAAAAACGTACTTATTTTGTTAATTTCGAAAAAATATTTCTTGGTGTTCAGGATGCCTATAATGCATTGTATGGGGAACGAAAAGGGTTAGAATGGTTGCATAAAGCTAAGATGGCGCTAGACGATAATAAATCGTTTGATCCATTTATTGCTGAAAAAGCAGAAAAATTAAACGATCATTATTATTTAATTGAGGAACTAAGTGCTGAGCTGCGTAATTTTAAAGATTCTCTGCAATACGATCCATATCAATTAGATGGTATTGAGAGTAGATTAAATGATATAAATCGTTTAAAAAAGAAATATGGGAGTACTGTGGATGAAATAGTACATTATCAGTTAAAAATAAATAAAGAAATTGAACAAATACAAAATAAAGATTTACATCTAAACAAGCTAACCGATACGATAGCAGCGTTAACGAAAAAAGCCCTACATAAAGGAAAGCAGTTACACGAATTACGGAAGCTTGCAGCACAAAAATTGGAACAAAGTATTCATGTAGAATTAAAACAATTGTATCTAGAAAATGCATTGTTTTCAATTTCCTTTAAAAATAATAAAGAAGCAGCCACTGAGTCAGACTTACATCAAAATGGAATCGATGTTGTGAAATTTTTAATTTCAACAAATTCTGGTGAACCGCTTAAACCGTTACATAAGGTTGCTTCTGGTGGAGAACTATCCCGAATTATGCTCGCATTAAAAGGTCTATTTGCTCGCCATCAAGGGATAACGAGTGTCATTTTTGATGAAGTAGATACCGGAGTAAGCGGTCGCGTTGCACAAGCAATCGCTGAAAAAATTTATGAAACATCTATATCATCCCAAGTTCTGTGCATTACGCATTTGCCTCAAGTTGCAGCTATGGCTGACTTTCATAAACTAATTAAAAAAGAAACAGTTCATAACCGCACTGCTACGTACGTAAATGAATTAACAACAAAAGAAAAAGCAGAAGAAATAAGTCGTATGATAACTGGAAGAGAGCTGACAGATACTGCCACCGATCATGCTCAAGAGATGTTGTTATTAGCAAATCAATTTAAAACAAACAAAAAAGAAAAAGCCAATATTTAAATAAATGGCTTTTTCTTTTTTGTATTACAGGAAATGATTCACAGTATTTCTTTTTTTTCACCAGTTTAAAAAACACCGTATTAGGTCAAATTAGTCATACAGATAAAAATTAAAAGGTATGGGTTAGGAACGAGGAGAGTGAGCGGATTGAAGTATGAAATAACGAGAAGGTTAATTGGTGTTCTGCTCCTTACGGTTTTATTGGCTGTTCCTTTTACAACCCCTTTGAATGAATATCTTTCGATTCCAAAAGAAGTAATTGTATTTCACAATCAGTCTCCCCTTGAAGTACCAGAACTGAACAACGTTCAAGTAGCTTTGAAAGACGAAACCATTAAAGCAATTGATTCATCTTTTTATACAAAAGCACCTGGAAATGCAGAACTTTTATATGAGGTATCTGGAGTACCTATAAAAAAAGTTAATGTGTCGATTTTAGATGATATTAAAGTTATTCCAGGAGGTCAATCAATCGGAGTGCAGTTGCATACGAAAGGTGTACTAGTTGTTGGACATCATTTAGTAAGTGGAAAAGAAGGCACATCATCGCCAGGGGAGGATGCTCAAATACGTGTAGGTGATGTGATTTTGGAAATAAACGGAAAGCCCATTAAAAAGATGGAGGAAGTTAGACCTTATGTGGAGGCAGCTGGCAAAGATAATAAATCAATGGAGTTAAAAATTAAAAGAGGGAATGAATTTGTCAATGCAACACTTAAGCCTGTTAAGGATAATAAGGATAGCACCTACCAAATTGGATTGTATATTAGGGACTCTGCTGCA
Organism: Virgibacillus sp. W0430; assembly: GCF_051846935.1. Classification (NCBI taxonomy): domain Bacteria; kingdom Bacillati; phylum Bacillota; class Bacilli; order Caryophanales; family Bacillaceae; genus Virgibacillus; species Virgibacillus sp. W0430. Next base: position 35,136 of record NZ_JBPYCS010000023.1, on the reverse strand, counting down.
GGAATTGGAACGGTTTCTTTTTACGACCCAGAAACAAAAAAATATGGAGCTTTAGGGCATGTGATTTCGGATATGGATACAAAAAAACCGATTGATATTCATGAGGGGACTATTGTAAAGTCCAATGTTACTTCAATTGAAAAAGGGAATAACGGTATCCCTGGTGAAAAACAAGCACAATTTTCAGTTGATCGAAACAAATTAGGATCAATTACAAAAAATAGCCCCTTCGGTATTTTTGGAAAGCTAAACAAATCCATATATAACGGAAAATATGATGAACCAATGCCGATTTCATTATCTAAGGATGTAAAAGAAGGGCCTGGTAAAATATTAACCGTTATTGAAGGAGAACAGGTTGAAGAGTTTGATATTGAAATTGTAAGCAGTATACCACAAAAGTTTCCAGCTACAAAAGGCATGGTTATTAAAATCACAGATCAAGAATTATTGAAAAAAACAGGCGGAATTGTACAAGGTATGAGTGGAAGTCCTATTATTCAAGATGGGAAAGTAATCGGAGCAGTGACTCACGTGTTTGTTAATGATCCTACATCGGGATACGGTGTGCATATTGAATGGATGTTACAAGAAGCTGGTATTGATATTTACAACAGGGAAAAAACAAAAGCAAGTTAACAACGAACTTGTTAAGGTGAAAAACATCTTAACAAGTTCTGTTTTTTATAAAAATGGCAGGTGAAGTAGAAAAAGCAAATAAAATGTAGAAAAACAAAGCAAATAAAAGAGATTGAATTTTTTCATTTTTTAAAAGGAAAATAATAAATCATGTCGAATAGTTATTGCTAAGAGGAAATTTGCACCAATTTAAAGGAGGAGAACAGGTTTTGGACAGAATATCAGTATGCTTAATTGATGATAACAAAGAACTTGTACAAATGATGGAAGACTATTTTGATGAACAAGAAGATATTGAAGTAATTGGAACTGCGTATAATGGAAGAGATTGTTTGGAATTGCTCGAAGAATTGGAGCCGGATATTTTAATATTGGATATAATTATGCCACATATTGATGGGTTGGCAGTGTTGAATTCATTAAAAGAGTCAGACAGAGACAAATATCCAAGTGTTATAATGCTTACTGCTTTTGGGCAAGAAGAAGTGATGAAAAAGGCAGTAGATATCGGGGCCTCATATTTTATTTTAAAACCTTTTGATATGGATAATCTGGCAGACCAAGTGAGACAAGTATATGGGAGTGCAACTCCTGCTTCAAGAAATAGTTTAAAAACACCTAAAAAGCTTAAAAGCAAAAAAGATTTAGAAGCAAATATTACAAGCATTATTCATGAAATTGGTGTACCAGCACATATAAAGGGCTATATGTACTTACGTGAAGCGATTACGATGGTATACAATGACATAGAACTATTAGGATCGATAACGAAAATACTTTACCCAGAAATTGCTAAAAAGTTTAATACAACTGCATCTAGAGTTGAGCGAGCGATACGTCATGCGATTGAAGTCGCTTGGAGCAGGGGGAATATAGATTCAATTTCCGACTTGTTTGGTTATACGGTGAGTATTTCTAAAGCAAAGCCAACGAATTCAGAATTTATTGCGATGGTAGCGGATCGGTTAAGATTGGAATACAAAGCCGGTTAAAAGTTAAAAAGCCGAGGACAAAAAACTTATCATTTTGAATTGAATAATTGCTCCGGAAAGTGAATGTACATCGCTTTTGCACGCATCGGGTAGTCACTTAGAACTAATACTCTCCTAAGATCTTACCGATACTCTCTATTTGCAAGAAAATGAGTCAACGTATATTTCCGGAGCTAATCTAATTCATTATTTTATTAGTCGCTTAGCAACTTTGTAATGCGCCATTATAGTGTTTTTGCTTTATCTTCCACAAAAAACGCATCATATAAAGATTGAATCGCTCGTTTCAGCCCTTCAGCTTGGATTCCAAACATCATAGAAACTTCCGACGAGCCTTGGTTAATCATTTCGATATTTACTAGTGCTTCTCCTAATGCAGTCGTTGCCTTTTGCGCAAGACCAATTGTTTCTTTCATACCTTCCCCAACAATTGCAATCATTGCTAAATCATGATGAATGGAGACGGTGTCTGCTTTAAGTTCTGTTTTTATACGGTTTAAAATTATATCCTCTTTCTCTTTTGAGAGTTGTGTATCACGAATAATTACTGTCATATCATCAATACCAGAAGGAGCATGCTCGAATGAGACGCCTTCTTCCTCCATAATTTGAAACAGCTTTCTTCCAAATCCAATCTCCCGGTTCATTAAATATTTACTAACGTAAATGCTTGTAAAACCTGTATCACTTGCGATTCCAACAACGCAATTGTAGCTCGGTGTTTTCTCTGCAACGATCATTGTACCTGGGGCGTCTGGGTTGTTCGTATTTTTAATACATACTGGAATACCTTCATTAAATGCAGGAATGAGAGCTTCGTCATGAAAAACAGAAAATCCAGAGTAAGATAGCTCACGCATTTCGCGGTAAGTTAATGTCTTAATTTCCTTAGGGTTATCAACGAAGGTTGGGTTTACCGTAAATACAGAATCAACATCTGTAAAGTTTTCATACAACGAAGCTTTCACACCTGCAGCAACGATTGACCCCGTAATATCTGATCCACCTCTGGAAAAAGTGGCTAAATTACCGCTTTTTGTAAATCCGAAAAATCCAGGAATAACTAAGACGCCTGATTTCTTGCGCAGATCATACAGTTTCGTAAAGCTTTCTGGTAAAATTTGGGCGCCAGCAGGATCAGTACGAACGATTATTCCTGCTTCTTTTGGATTAATATATTGTGCTGTGATTCCTAAAGATTGTAAATAGAAGCTTAAAAATTTAGCTGAGCTATCTTCTCCTATAGCTTTAAAAGAATCCATCAACTCTTCATCAGACAAATTACTTGCTAGCAATTTATTAATATCTGTTTTTATATCGTGTAAAATGGTGTCAGAAATATCTAATTCATAAACAATCTCAGAAAAACGATCCATTACCGGCTCAATGTACGATTGTATCTTTTTATCTTTTCGTATTGCAGCTTTCCCTAATTCAATGAGTAAATCTGTGACTTTAACGTCATTTTTATTTCTTTTACCAGGCGCAGATACGACGATTATTTTTCGTTCAGAATCCGCTTCAATAATTGCTCCAACTTTTTTTAACTGTGCCGCATTGGCAACGGAGCTACCACCGAATTTTACAACTTTCATAATTTTCAAATCCTCCAATTGGTTTGACAATTTACTTTTAGAATAAATCATACCACAAAATAACTAAAAAAGTTAGGTGTATTTTAAACAAAATGACTAAAAAACACTAACATTTTAATAAAAAAAAGATGGTTTTATCCATCTTTACTCGTTGTGCTTTTTTGATTTTTAACTTGCTGCTTTTTACGATCACGATGCAAAATAAAACCACCAATAAAACCTAAGCCACAGGCAAATAATACAAAGCCGATAAAAAATTGCAAGCCTAGATGTAAGAAAATTGGGTATAAGTCATCGAACAGAGCATCTCGCATTAATTTTATCCCGTAAGCTCCGATTATTCCCGGAACGAAAAGTACAATAACTGCAATAATTCGAGCCATTTGCTTTCCCCTTTATATACTGATTTAAATGTATTATAGCAAATCAATGCATGAAGAAAAATATTAAGCGTTCTTTACTAAAATTAATGGTCCGTTTTATTCGAAATTACCAATGAATAATAAGAAGAGGGCATGTAAAAAGCCCCCATATATTGTGTCTTTTACATATTTGTGCAAATTGTTATTAGTATGCGTCAAATATTTTTGGGAATCGTAAGAACAGTTTAATGCAATTCACTTTATTAGGAGAGTGTTATTCCTTCTTGTAATGCTTATTACTTATCTTAACGAATGGAATATACGAAAAAAAGCATTGCCTAGACAGCGTATATCTTTCATTATCGATGGACGCAGCGTCGTAAACATTAGAATAATCTTTTGAAAGGAGTTTTTTCCGCGACAAACTGTTCATCATAAATACGTGACTCAATCTTGTTATTAAGTGATTCTTGCTATCGTTTGCATTTTCACGTATGATTAACGAAAGAAATGCGCAAAAAATTGCAGGGTGATTTAATGTTAAACGTATTATTCATAAGTGCCAACAATAACGATGAGTCGCTTTTACGCTATTTGTGCGCACGAAACGAAATAAATATCGTCGCAATTATAAGCCTAGAAAAAGGATCAGACTTGCATTCAATTTCTTCTACGTACTCCATACCTATTAGTATGGATTGGAAGAAGTGGTTGGAAAAAGATATTGATCTAATTATTAATACGGTTGAAGATGAGGCTTTCATAAAGGAATTAAAGTTAACAAAAAATAAAAGGACAAATATCTTACCAACTTTCATTGTAGAAGCACTTACATATGATAATGTAAGACCAAAAGAGCAAACATTACTCGATCAATTGTCATTACAAAAAAAGAATGAGGAATTAATACTGAATAATATTCATGATGGCATGATCGTAACAAACGAAGTTGGAAAGGTCATATTCATTAACAATCGTGCAGAAATTATTACGGGGTTAACAAAAGAGCGAACGATCGGTAAAAATATTGAAGTATTAATAAAAAATACTCGAATACCACAAGTATTACAAAGTCGTCGGAAAGAATTGAACCAAAAGCTTAGGCTAGAAAATGGGAGAATAATCGTTTCAACACGAATACCAATTATTAATAGGAATGATTATTTAGTTGGTGCATTTGCATTATTTAAAGATATTACAGAAGTCGTCAAGCTCGCTGAAGAAAATACAGATTTAAAAGAAGTGAAAATGATGCTAGAAGCAACGATCCAATCATCAGATGAAGCGATAAGTGTCGTTGATGAGAGTGGTCGTGGAATTTTAATAAACCCCGCTTACACACGTATAACTGGTCTAAAAGAAACCGACGTAATCGGTAAGCCGGCAACTGCAGATATTTCTGAAGGTGAAAGCATGCATTTGAAAGTATTGCAAACACGAAGAGCTGTCCGTGGAGCTAAGATGAAGGTCGGACCTAATAAAAAGGAAGTTGTTGTAAATGTAGCACCTATTATCGTCAGTGGAAAGCTAAAGGGTAGTGTTGGTGTCATTCATGACGTATCAGAAATTCGATCACTAACAAAAGAATTAGAAAGAGCACGACAAATCATAAGGAATTTAGAAGCGAGGTACACACTCGAAGATATTATTGGATCATCACCAGAAATTAAATTAGCAATTGAACAAGCAAAAGTTGGAGCGAAAACGCCTGCGATTGTACTTTTACGTGGCGAGTCTGGTACTGGGAAAGAATTATTTGCGCATGCTATTCATAATGAAAGCGACCGAAAACACCACAAATTTATCCGTGTTAATTGTGCAGCAATAGCTGAATCTGTATTAGAAAGTGAACTCTTCGGGTATGAAGAAGGTGCGTTTACAGGAGCGAAGTCCGGTGGTAAAAAAGGGCTGTTTGAAGCGGCAAATAAAGGGAGTGTTTTTCTTGATGAAGTTGGTGAACTATCTTTAAATATGCAATCTAAGCTGCTTCGGGTTTTACAAGAAAATGAAATAGTACGAGTAGGTGGAACAACACCAATTTCATTAGATGTACGTATAATTGCTGCAACGAATGTAAACCTAGAAAAAGCAATTATGAATGAATCATTTAGGGAAGACTTATATTATCGTTTAAATAGATTGCCTGTTACAATTCCTTCCTTAAGGGAACGGCTATCGGACTTGCCTGAGCTGACCAATCACATAATTGAGAAAATAAACCGTGAATATGGCAGGAACGTTCGTACAATATCTAATAAAGCATTACTATATTTACAGAGCTATCATTGGCCGGGTAACATACGTGAATTAGAAAATGTTATTGGTAGAGCAATGATTTATATGGATATGTCTGAAGAAACGATTTTAAGAAGTCATCTTCCACAATTAAAATCGGAAGGTATAATTAACAGTACAGATGATAACGTAATTGATCCGTCCATAGTTAATAATTCTACCCTTCAAGAAGCTGTAGAGGCATATGAGAAAATATATATTCAAGAAATATACAAAAAAAATAATTTTAATAAAACAAAAACAGCAAAACAGCTCCAAATATCCATTCGAAATTTATATTACAAAATTGAAAAGTATAATATTGACAACGTTAGCATGCAATAAATTGCATCAACTGCAAGTTATTGCAGATGATGCACAACTATTTAAAGAAAGAACCGCAAAAAAAGGTTTGGCACATTTATTGCATGTACATTTTATAACTATTATGTACATTTAATTAATCGTCTATTACATAAAAAGCATGGAGGTTTTTAATATGGAATTGTTTTCCTATATGGCAGAGGATGACTACGAACAGGTTGTAATATGTCAAGATAAAAGCTCTGGACTTAAAGCAATTATTGCAATTCATGACACTACACTTGGACCAGCTCTTGGTGGTACTAGGATGTGGACGTATAATTCAGAAATTGATGCAATTGAGGATGCATTAAGACTAGCAAAAGGGATGACTTATAAAAATGCTGCTGCTGGCTTAAACTTAGGTGGCGGAAAAGCGGTTATTGTTGGTGATCCTCGCCAAGATAAAAATGAGGCAATGTTTCGTGCGTTTGGAAGATATATTCAAAGTCTAAATGGACGATATATAACGGCAGAGGATGTCGGAACGACTGAACAAGATATGGATCTAATTCATTTGGAAACTAATTTTGTAACCGGTACATCTTCTGTTGCCGGCACATCAGGAGACCCTTCACCCGTTACCGCTTATGGAATTTATCTCGGCATGAAAGCAGCTGCAAGTGTTGCATTTGGTAAGGAAAGCCTAAACGGTAAGACAGTAGCTGTACAAGGTGTTGGACATGTCGCCTATACATTGTGTGAATATTTGCATGAAGAAGGTGCTCAACTCATTGTAACAGATATTAACAAAGAGGCTGTAAATAGAGCAGTAAAATCATTTAATGCACAAGCTGTAGATCCGAATGACATTTATGATGTTAATTGTGATATATATTCACCGTGTGCTTTAGGTGCAACTATTAATGATGAAACAATTCCAAGAATAAATGCAAAAGTTATCGCTGGTTCTGCAAATAATCAGTTAAAGGAAAATCGTCACGGCGATATTATTCATGAAAAGGGTATCGTTTATGCTCCGGACTATGTTATTAATGCTGGGGGCGTGATTAATATAGCTGATGAGTTAAATGGTGCATATAACCAGGCACGAGCAATGAAAAAAGTAGAAACAATTTTTGAAAACTTAACGAAAGTATTTGACATAGCAAATCGTGACAATATACCTACTTATATTGCAGCAGATCGGATGGCAGAAGAAAGAATAAATGCTGTAAAAAACGCAAGAAAACAATTTTTATTATCTGAAAAAAGTGTATTGAACAACAAATAATTCATCCGGCTGGGGGATTAATCGTTTTGTCTATTATTTATCGAACACTAGTCATAAATCCTAGTGAATGCGTTACGAAAATAGCTGTTTTTGACAATGAAATCTGTATTTTTGAACGTTCAATTAAACATGCAGCACACGATTTAAAACTATGCAACACAGTAAATGCACAAGTTGAATTTCGTAGGAAGCGTATACTTAATCATATGGATTATGAAGGGATCAACGTTTCCAAAATAAATGCTATTAGTGCTCGAGGTGGCCTGCTTAGACCAATTGAAGGTGGAACATATTTAGTAAATGAAGAAATGATCTCAGATTTAAAAAAGGGCTATAACGGCAATCACCCTTCTAACTTAGGAGCTCTTATTGCTAAGAAATTAGCTGATGACTTAAATATAGATGCCTATATCGTAGATCCTGTTGTTGTAGATGAGCTTGCGGATGTTGCGAGATTTTCTGGTATCCCAAAATTGCAGCGTAAAAGCATCTTTCATGCATTAAATCATAAAGCAGCTGCAAGACAAGCCGCTAATGAACTAAATAAAGAGTATGAACATATTAATCTAATTGTTGCTCATATGGCACTCGGTATTACCGTCGGTGCACATCATAAAGGTAGAGTTGTTGATGTTAATAACGGCCTTGATGGCGAAGGACCATTTACCCCATTGCGAGCAGGAACAGTACCAGTAGGTGAACTAATAAAACTATGCTTCACAGAACAATACACATATGAGGAATTGCTTGACAAAGTAATCAATGGTTCCGGTCTAAAGGCTTACTTAAATATGCTAGCTATTGAGGATATTGAAAAAAGCATTATTAATGGGAATGATGAAGCAAAAAAAGTGTATGAAGCAATGGCCTATCAAATTTGTAAGGAAATAGGCTCAATGAGTACTGTTTTATCGGGGGCTGTAGACGGAATTGTTTTAACAGGAGAGCTTGCGAACGGGAAGTTACTCGTTCAAATGATATCAGAGCGAGTCAATTGGATTGCTGATGTTTTTGTATTTCCAGGTGCAGACGAGTTGCAAGCATTAAATGAAGGTACGTTACGTGTGTTAAGAGAAAAAGAGCAAGTTAAAATATATCCTATGAAACGCATTATAAAGGAGTAATAAATATGTCAAAAGAGTATGATCTCGTTGTCTTAGGTGGAGGCCCAGGTGGATATGCAGCCGCTATTCGGGCAGCACAACTAGATTTACAAGTAGCTATTGTAGAAAAAGATAAGTTAGGTGGTACATGTTTGCATTATGGCTGTATTCCATCCAAGTCATTATTGCGTAGTGCCGAAGTATTTCAACAAACGAAAAAAGCAAGCGACTTTGGAATTGAAGGAACTGAAAATGTTACATTAAACTATGAGAAAATACAGCTTCGAAAAAATAAAACGATCGAATCGCTTCATTCCGGTATAAAAGCTTTAATGAAAAAAGGAAAAATAGATGTATTTAATGGCACAGGAAGAATACTAGGGCCTAGCATTTTTTCACCTTTACCTGGCACTATTTCTATAGAGTATGCAGATGGAAACGAAAACACGATGCTCGTACCGAAAAACATAATTATTGCTACAGGTTCCAAACCTAAAACAATTCCTGGCTTGCCAATTGACGGGGAGCATGTATTGGATTCTAGTAATATCCTTAACTTAACTGAGTTACCAACTTCTATCGTTATTATTGGAGCAGGGGTCATTGGTATTGAATGGGCTTCGATGCTTGCAGATTTTGGTGTATCTGTAACAGTTGTGGAATATGCTCCACAAATATTGCCGAGCGAGGACAAAGCAGTTGCAAATAAATTGGAACAGGAATTGCAAAAAAAGGGGATCACATTCATAAAAAACGTACAGATCAAGCCCGATACGTTATCTATAAACAAAGAAATTGCAATTGAGTATTACGATGGGTCAAATAATAGCAACAAAACCTTACATACAGAAAAAATTTTAATGGCTGTAGGCAGAGAAGCGAACACGTTAAATATTGGATTGGAAAATACAGATATCATCGTGAATAACGGAGCAATTGAAACAAATGAATTTTATCAAACGAAGGAATCTCACATTTATGCCATTGGTGATTGTATTGGCGGTATGCAGCTTGCACATGTTGCAACTCATGAAGGGCTTATAGCTGTTGAGCATATGGCTGAACAAAGTCCACTTCCAATTAAATATAACCATGTCCCACGGTGTATTTATTCCTCTCCTGAAGTAGCAAGTGTCGGTTTAACAGAAGAGCAAGCACGAGCTGAAGGGATCAATGTAAAAGTTGGTCAATTTCCATTTCAAGCTAATGGGAAAGCGTTAGTTTATGGGGAAACAGTAGGATTTGTTAAAATAATAGCAGACGAAAAAACAAAAGATCTTGTCGGTGTTCATATGGTCGGTCCTCATGTGACTAATATGATATCTGAAGCAGGTTTAGCCATGGTTTTAGATGCTACTCCATGGGAAATTACACAGTCTATCCATCCACACCCGAGCTTATCTGAAGTTATTGGGGAAGCGGCGCTTGCAGTGGATGGCATACAAATTCATGGGTAAGGAGAGATTGTACATGAAGAAAAATCGTCATGAAGCACTTGGCTTAACGGATGATCAAGCATTAGAAATATATAGAACAATGCTGTTAGCTCGCAAAATTGATGAAAGAATGTGGCTTTTAAATCGAGCTGGTAAACTACCATTTGTCGTTTCTTGCCAAGGACAAGAAGCAGCGCAAGTAGGAGCAGCATTTGCTTTAAATCGAGATGCAGACTATATCGCACCATACTATCGAGATATGGGGATGGTACTTTCCTTTGGTATGACTGCAAAAGATCTTATGTTATCCGGATTTGCGAAAGGGGAAGATCCAAACTCTGGTGGGAGGCAAATGCCAGGGCACTTTGGACAGAAAAAAAATAGAATCCTAACAGGTTCATCTCCAGTGACAACGCAATTGCCACATGCAGTAGGTATAGCATTAGCTGCTAAAATGGAAAAAAATCCAATTGTTGCATTAACCTCTCTAGGAGAAGGGTCTACAAACCAAGGTGATTTTCACGAAGGCTTAAATTTTGCCGGAGTACACAAATTACCTGTAATTACACTCGTAGAAAATAACAAATATGCAATTTCTGTACCAATACATAAGCAAATGGCATGTGAAAAGGTGTCTGATCGAGCAAAAGGCTACGGAATGCCTGGATACACAATTGACGGAAATGACCCATTAATGGTTTATAAGACGGTTAAAGATGCAAGAGAACGAGCAGTAAATGGTGACGGACCAACTTTAATTGAAGCAATTACAGAACGCTTAACCGCTCATTCAAGTGACGACGATCATTTGTTTTATCGAGAAAAGAGTGAGTTAGAGGAAGCAAAACAAAAAGATTGCATTCATTTATATGCGAAATATTTAAAAGAAATAAACTTGTTAACTAAATCGTTAGAAGATCAAATTCATTCGGAATTAAACGCAATCGTAAATGAGGCTACTGACTACGCAGAATCTGCACCATTTGCAAAGACAGACTCTGTTCTAAAACATGTTTATGAAGAGTAAGGAGGGAAAACATTGGCTAATATGACGTATATTAATGCAATAACTGCGGCATTAGATGAAGAAATGAAGCGTGATAAAAACGTTTTCATATTAGGGGAAGATGTTGGTAAAAAAGGAGGAGTCTTTAAAGCAACTGAAGGTCTCTTTGATAAATACGGGGAAGAAAGAGTGCTTGACACCCCATTAGCAGAATCTGCAATAGCGGGTATCGGAATTGGTGCTTCGATGTACGGATTGCGTCCAGTTGCTGAAATGCAGTTCGCAGATTTTATTTTACCCGCTGTAAATCAGATTATTTCGGAAGCGGCTAAAATACGTTACCGTTCTAATAATGATTGGAGTTGTCCAATAACGATACGAGCTCCATACGGTGGAGGAGTAAGTGGTGGACTATACCACTCACAATCCGTAGAGGCTATTTTCGCTAATCAACCAGGTTTAAAAATAGTAATGCCTTCGAGTCCGTATGATGCAAAAGGTTTATTAAAGGCAGCAATTCGAGATAATGATCCCGTACTGTTTTTTGAACATAAGCGCGCATACCGTTTGCTCAAGGAAGAAGTTCCTGAAGAGGATTATGTTTTGCCATTAGGTAAAGCACATATTAAACGGGAAGGAACCGATATTACAATCATTACGTACGGTCTATGCGTTCATTTTGCAATGCAAGCAGCAGAGTTATTGGCAAAAGAAGGAATTGAACTACATATATTAGACTTACGTACCGTCTACCCATTGGATCAGCAAGCAATTATTGAGTCAGCAGCCAAAACGGGAAAAGTCCTCTTAATAACAGAAGATAATAAAGAAGGCAGTATTATTGGAGAAGTTGCTGCAATTATCGCTGAAAATTGTTTATTTGACCTTGATGCACCAATAAAAAGACTTGCAGGTCCAGATGTTCCAGCAATGCCTTATGCTGTACCATTGGAAAAGCAATTTCTTATTAATACAGACAAAGTAATAGAAGCTGCTCGTTCATTAGCAGAGTTTTAATTTTGGAGGTGAATATAAGTGCCAATTGAAAAAATAACAATGCCTCAATTAGGCGAAAGTGTTACAGAAGGAACCGTTAATACATGGCTTGTTAAAGAAGGGGACTATGTTAACAAATATGACCCGATTGCGGATATAATGACGGATAAGGTAAATGCTGAAGTACCCTCATCTTATTCAGGCACAATAAAAGAAATTATTGCTAAAGAAGGAGAGACAATCGAAGTCGGGTCACTCATGTGTTATATAAATACAACGTCTGACTCAGAGGAAGACTTGGATTCTAGTAATAAAAGTGAAACAACAAATCATACTGAAGATAAATTGTCTTCGAGTAATATTGCCCCAAATAAAGCGGACAAATCAATGAAAAAGAGATATTCACCAGCTGTACTCAAAATCGCTCAAGAACATGATATTGATTTACTTCAGATTGAAGGTACAGGAAGAGATGGAAGAATCACACGTAAAGATGTAGAAAAACTGATTACACAAGGTAACGGTAACTTAGCGAAAAGCGAACATAACCAAGTGAACGACTATAAGAGCACAACAGCTACAACGTCTAAAACAGCAGGAGATTTAGAAATACCAATTAGTGGTGTGCGAAGAGCTATAGCCGAAAATATGGTTCGATCCAAACAGGAAATACCGCATGCTTGGATGACAGTAGAGGTCGATGTAACAGACTTAGTAAAGTATCGTAACAAAATAAAGAAATCCTTTAAAGAGAGTGAAGGCTATAACATTACTTACTTTTCATTTTTCGCACATGCGGTTGCAAATGCATTAAAAGAGTTTCCACAGCTGAATAGCGTTTGGGCTGGAGACAAAATTATCCAAAAGAAAGATGTAAACATGTCGATTGCTGTGGCGAAGGATGATGAGTTGTTTGTTCCTGTCATAAAGAATGCGGATGAAAAAAGCATTAAAGGAATTGCAAAACAAATTCATGATTTAGCTGAATTGGCACGTACAAATAAATTACAAGCGAAACATATGCAAGGTGGTACGTTTACTTTAAATAATACAGGCTCATTTGGATCTATTCATTCAATGGGTATTATAAATTACCCACAAGCAGCAATATTACAAGTAGAATCAATCGTAAAGCGACCGGTTATTATAAACGAGATGTTTGCAGCTCGTGATATGGTTAATTTATCCCTGTCCATCGACCATCGCGTTTTAGATGGCTTAATATGTGGGCGCTTTTTAGCTCGAGTGAAACAATTACTTGAAAACATAAATGAATCTACAGCTACTATTTATTAAGAGGCGATTAAAATAAGTGAGCTTGCTCTGTTCTGTTAAAAAGGTTGCGAGCGATAAATTGAATTATCTCTTTAAAGTTGATAAACTTAAACGAGAATTACAATAGGAATTCAAAATATGAGGGGTTGAAACGAATTGGATTTTGATATGTTTATGCGAGATGTAGTTGATGTCGCACGAAAAGATATGCGGGAAGCAGGTTATGAGGAAGTGACAAACCCTCAAGATGTAGATCATGCGTTAACGAGAAAAGGTACTACATTAGTAATGATAAACTCAATTTGTGGATGTGCTGGAGGTGTAGCTCGTCCTGCTGCAGCAAATGCGATTCACTATGATAAACGCCCTGATCATCTAGTTACAGTATTTGCTGGTCAAGATAAAGAAGCAACTGAAAAAGCCCGCACGTATTTTGAAGGGTATCCACCTTCATCTCCTTCGTTTGCTTTTCTAAAAGACGGTAAAATTGTTACTATGATTGAAAGGCATGATATTGAAGGCTTTACTGCAATGGATGTCGTTGGCAAGCTTCAAACAATATTTGATGAGCATTGTGAAGAAATCTAATTAAAGGGAACAAATAATGAGACTGGCTCACGTATACGGGGGCAGTCTCATTTTCATAGTAACACAAACGAAAAGCAAAAAATAAGGGAGATTATGAATGTGAAAATTGGCTATCGAACCATTAAAACAGCAATAGGGACACCGATTGCTATTTCGATTGCACAATTGTTGGGAGTTAGTAACTTCGTATCGGCCGGTATATTAACAATACTATGTATCCAGCCGTCACGTAAACGCTCTGTATTGAGTGCGTGGGACCGTTTTTTAGCTTGTATATTAGCGATACTATTTTCAATCGTATTTTTTGAATTACTTGGCTATTCTCCGTTAGTTGTAGGAATTATGCTTGCGGTCTTTATTCCGATAACAGTATATTTGAAAATAGCCCAAGGAATTACAACGAGTACAGTAATTATTTTAAACTTATATAGCGCAGGATCAATACCTATCCCCTTTATATTTGATCAATTTCTTTTAATTTTAATTGGCATCGGAACAGGCTTACTCGTAAATTTATATATGCCTAGTTTAGACAAAAAGCTTAAAAGCAAACAGAAAGCTCTTGAAAAAAACTTTCAGGTCATACTACATGAAATAGCGCTGTATATTAAGGAAGACAATATGACTTGGGATGGAAAAGAATTAACAACTACTGAAGAACTGCTCGACGAAGCGGCAGATATTGTAGAAGTTGATCGAGAGAATCATTTACTGCGTAGTAAACACCCATACTACGATTACTTTAAAATGCGTGCGAAGCAATTTGAATTATTACAGCAAATGCTTCCGTTAGTAACCCGTTTGCCAAAAAAGGATGCAATATCCGAACAGATTGCTGCATTTTTTGAAGAACTATCACAGTCTGTACATCCAGGTAATACGGCGATTATTTACTTAGAAGAATTAAAAGCGCTTCGCATTGCCTTTCATGAAAAAGAACTTCCAAAGACAAAAGAGGAGTTTGAAACGAGAGCAAGCCTTTATCAATTGTTGCATGAGATAGAAGAATACTTGCTTATAAAGAAAAAGTTCAAAAAAAGCGATGTTGATAAAAAGAGCAAAAGAGAAATAAATACAAATTAACGTTTGGAATAACGTTTAAGATTCGAATTGGTTCATTAATACGAGTACGTTCGGGAATTAAATTCTGCTAAACAACGTTAACAAACACGTGTATGCATACAGCATCCGGATGCATGTACGTTTCTGTGGATATGCTTTGAAAGTGCTCACTATTCCGTTAGTGTATCGGAATAAAAACAGAAAACAATGTATCCGGATGAGATTTGATGTATAATACTCGTCCAAACGACGAAATAATGCCATTTTAGTAGCAAAAGTGCGTGCATCATAAATTTATTTCCTAAATTAAAAGGGTGTTGGGATTTTACTTTCGTGTCATTAAACTAGTATATTAATGGGATTGTATGCATAAATGAGTTACGAACTACAATAATGCTAAGCCACTTAAACCTGCGGTGAACAAGGATAAAATCATGGCAATTACCATTAAATATATAATTAACTTTAACCGACGTTCGCGTTTTGACTTTCTACGTGGGCTTGATTGGTTTTTTTTACTCATCAGATCGGCCTCCTTTATCAACATTGCTATATGTATTTTAGCGTTTAATTGAAATATGAACAAGTCTTATTTGTAAATGTCTTAAGTGATTAGCCGTAATTTTATTAACCGTAGAGAAGGAGAAATATGAAACAACCAAAAAAAATCGCACATATAGGAATAGCCGTTAAACGAATTAAAGATGCGCTTCCATTGTATACCGATCATCTTCGGTTGCCTTTAGAAAAAACAGAAATAATTAAATCACAGAATGTAAAAGTAGCTTTTTTAAAAATCGGAGATACTCGAATTGAACTGTTGGAGCCGCTTCATTCGAATTCATTAATTAGTACTTTTATAGAAAAAAGGGGAGAAGGAATCCACCATATAGCATTTGAAGTTGATAATATTGCTGAACGGATTCAACAGTTGAAGCAAAGTGGTGTAAAACTAGTTGATGATAAGGTGAACAAAGGTGCTAATAATAGCAAAGTAGCTTTTCTCCACCCACATGCTACGAATGGTGTCCTTGTTGAACTTTGTCAATCAAAAGAAAGTGAGTAAATACAAAGAATATCAACTGTATAGATTGATATAAAGGAGTGCTCAGAATGTCCAAGCTTATAGAAATAAATGAAGCCCGTTTAGTAAACGAATTTATGGAATTAGTTCAAATTGATTCAGAAACAAAAAATGAAGAAGCGATCGCAACTGTATTAAAAGAGAAGTTTCGTACATTAGGTCTAGACGTAATCGAAGACAATAGTAAACCAAAAACCGGTCATGGAGCTGGTAATTTAATTTGCAATTTAATAGGAAACGACGAAAAAATTGAACCTATACTTTTTACTGCACATATGGACACAGTTAGCCCCGGTAAAAGCATTAAACCATTTATAAAAAATGGATATATACAAACAGACGGCACCACGATTTTAGGAGCTGACGATAAAGCAGGGATTACATCACTTCTTGAAATGATTCGTGTCCTCAAGGAAAATAATATATCACACGGTAATATTCAGATCATTATTACTGTTGGTGAAGAATCTGGTTTAATAGGTGCAAAAAATATTGATACGTCACTTATTAGCGCAACATACGGTTACGCTTTAGATAGCGACGGAGCTGTAGGTACTATTATTGTTGCTGCACCTACACAAGCAAAGATACTAGCTAAAGTAGAAGGAAAAGCAGCGCATGCTGGTGTCGCCCCTGAAAAAGGAGTATCCGCTATCACTGTAGCAGCAAAAGCTATTGCACGCATGCCGCTTGGACGTATCGATGAAGAAACAACTGCAAATATTGGGTACTTTAAAGGTGGTCAACAGACAAACATAGTATGTGACTATGTAGAAATTCTTGCCGAAGCTCGTTCATTAAATCGTGTTAAACTAGACAAACAAGTACGTAAAATGAAGCAAGCATTAGAACAAACAGCTAGTAAACACGGAGGCAATGCTACCGTATCAAGTGAAATAATGTATCCAGGCTTTAACCTACAAGAAGACGATGTCGTTATAACGACTGCACAGCGAGCCGCAAAAGCAATCGGATTAGAAAGCGAGTTATCAAGTAGCGGAGGCGGTAGTGACGCAAATATACTTTCAAGTTACGGCATACCAACAGCAAACTTAGCTGTAGGCTACGAGGCAATACATACCACAAATGAGCGAATTGCCATTGAAAGCTTAGTGAAATTAACTGAATTAACAACTCGCATCGTAAAAGAAGCAACAAACATATACAAATAGAAAAAGCTTTACAATTTATTATTTCATGACGATTCATTTTTGATATGATAAGGCACTTGTGTAAATAGGGAGGTGCGACATGAATCAATCAGCTAAACGACGTATTATATTTCATATTGATATGAATTGTTTTTATGCCTCCGTAGAGAGAGTATTTGATCCAAAGCTTAAAAATAAGCCGATCGCCATTGCAGGTAATCCACAAGAAAGGAAAGGAATTATTATAACGAGTAGCTATGAGGCAAGGTCTAAGGGCGTTAAAACAACGATGCCGATTTGGGAAGCTAGAAAACGATGTCCTGAATTAATCATATTGCGCCCAAACTTCGACCGGTATCGTGCGTCCTCTGAACAGTTATTTAGTTTACTCCATGACGTAACACCATATGTCCAGCCCGTTTCAATCGATGAGGCATACATGGATATTACGGATATCGGTAAGGACCCGCTATTGACCGCAAGGCAGCTACAACGCTATTTGCTGAATAAGCTCGGTCTGCCGTGTAGTATCGGCATCGGACCGAACAAGTTTTTAGCAAAAATGGCTTCGGATATGAAAAAGCCGTTAGGAATTACCGTTCTACGAATACGCGAACTCCCACAAAAAATGTGGCCATTTCCAATTGAAAAAATGTATGGTATTGGGAATAAAACTGCTTCAAAGCTAAAGCAAATTAATATTAATACGATCGGAGAGCTTGCTAAAGCCGATGTGTATCAGCTGACACAATTGCTTGGCGTAAATGGGGAACGGTTGAAAAATCGAGCAAATGGGATTGATCCGCGTCCAGTTGATCCAGAAGCAATTCATGCGTTTAAAAGCATTGGTTCCTCGTATACATTACCGTATGATACGACCGATCAAATTGAAATAGATAAGCTTCTGAACGAATTAGCAACAAAAGTCGAAAAGAGACTGGTAAAGAAAGAAGCGGTAGGACGTACCGTACAACTGATGATCCGCTACAGTGACAGAAAAACGATAACAAGAAGTAAAAAGCTAAGTGAATTCATTCATACACAATCAGATATCCTTTATATCGCTAGGGAGCTATTTACACAGCACTGGAACTTAGAGCCAATTCGATTGCTTGGAATTACGATCCAAGATGTTGCAAATAAGAATACAACAGCGCAGCAGCTCGATTTATTCTCATTTGAAAAAGAAATTGAACGTGATAAGCTTCATACTGCAATAAATAAGCTGACTAAAAAATACGGTGACGATCTATTTATGCCGTTTAAAAAATAACAGTACTCCTACTCCTGATCCTTTGCATTAAATTTGGACGTTTAAAAAATCATTAGCAAGCATTGTATTTGGAAATATATCTCTTGCTTCCTTTATTAATTGTGGAAAATCATTTTCTTGATAGCGGGATGATATATGGGTTAATATAAGCTTTTTTACATTACTATTTTTGGCAAGTGTAGCGGCCTCGACTGTTGTAGAATGAAAATACTTATTTGCCAGTTCTGCCTTTGTTTGATCAAATGTCGCTTCATGAATAAGTACGTCTGAATTTTCTACGAACGGCTGTACAGATTGTGAGCAGCGAGTGTCGCCTAAAATCGTAATCGTTTTCCCTTTTTTTGCAGGGCCGTGAAAAGGCATCGTTTCAATCATTGTTCCATCAGGAAACGTAACTACATCTTTTTCTTTAAAATCTTTATATATAGGACCTGGATTAATTCCAGCCTCCTTCAACTTACCGACTAATAAAGCGCCGCGTCTATCCTTTTCAGTAATTCGAAATCCATAGCTGCAAATTTTGTGATCTAATTTCTGACAAGTAACGATAAATTGGTCGTCCTCAAAAACAACCTCATCCATAAGCTCAACTATTTCCAGTGGATATGTAAGATGAGACTCGCTAATTTTAAGGTTCACCTTTATGAACTCTTTAATGCCTTTAGGGCCATAGACTGTTAATAAATCATTTCCTCCTAAAAATGAACGGCTACTAATGAATCCTGGTAAGCCAAAAATATGATCCCCGTGTAAATGTGTAATAAATATTTTGTTTATTTTTCCAGGCTTAACGTTCGTATGAAGTAATTGATGTTGCGTACCTTCCCCACAATCAAATAACCATACGTTATTTATTTCTTGCAGAAGTGATAGTGCAAGAGAGGATACATTGCGCTGTTTAGAAGGTATACCTGCTCCTGTACCGAAAAAAATAATTTCCATTGTATTGTCCTCCTTACATTACCGAGTATAACTATTACGACATTGAACTGCTTGTTTAGGTATATCGGTAAACAGCCCATCACATTCGAGCAAAAAGCATTTATGCATGTGAGCGAATTTATTTACAGTATAAACTCGGATAGGTAGTTGTAAAGCATTACATTGCTTTACAAGCCTTTTATTTAGCAAGCGATACTTAACATGCAATGCCTGAGCTCCAATCGCTTTAGCATACGAAGCAAGCCCGACGAATTTACTTTTGGAAGTTAAAAACGCAACTTCGATAGCATCCGTTCTTTTTTGTAAACGAGCGATGCTTTTCGCATTAAAGCTTGATAACGTTGTGCGCTGCTTTAGTTCGTAATGCATGATCATGTCACATACGATTTCTTCAAGATGAGGATAATCTATTTTATTATTTTTAAGTTCAATGTTCAAGAAAAGCTCTCTATTACGAATCCAGTGCAGCAATTCTTCTAAAGACATTATTTTAGCATCAGCATACGAATCGGAAAACCAACTCCCAAAATCGAAAGACTTCAATTCCTTCCAAGTAAGATCTTTAATAAATCCAAAACCATCTGAAGTTCGTTTGACATGTTCGTCGTGAATAAGAACAGGTACACGATCCTTTGTTAAATGCACATCCGTTTCAATACCGTCCGCACCGTACTCATAAGCGAGCTGAAAAGCGTATAGTGTGTTTTCTGGAGCTACCTTACTAGCTCCTCGATGAGCAATTATTTTCGTCTGCATTATGTACACCCCGGTTAAGAATAGTAGCTAAGTAATTCTTCAAGCATGATTCAACTTGTAAATATAGATTTCTAGTCACTACTTCGTAAACATTGGAAAAGCATTGTTAAACAATATTATACGTTAAAAGAGTACAGTTGACATCCTACAATAATTGAATCAATCGTAGGAGAATGAACAGTCGCCTTCTAATTTCATATTGTGCTATAATGACGACAGAGTAATTTACCCGTTTTTTGGAGGATAAAAAATGTCAAAGCATACACCAATGATGAGACAGTATTTACGTATAAAAGCAAATTATAAAGATGCCTTTTTATTTTTTCGACTCGGTGATTTTTATGAAATGTTCTTTGAGGATGCAATTCGAGCAGCCCAAGAGCTTGAAATAACCTTAACGAAGCGCGATTCTGGGCAAGCTGACCCAATTCCAATGTGTGGGGTACCATACCATGCAGCAGAAAATTACATAAAAACACTTGTAGACAAAGGATATAAAGTTGCCATCTGTGAACAAATCGAAGACCCAAAAAAGGCTGTCGGTGTAGTAAAGCGAGCTGTCGTCCAGTTAATTACGCCAGGTACGGTAATGGAAAGCTCAATGTTAGAAGACCGAAAAAGTAATTTCCTAGCTAGTCTAAGCCATTTTCAAGACGGTTCGTATGTAATAGTATACAATGATCTATCTACTGGTGAAAACTACGCAATGATTATATCTTCAGGATGGGAAGCTGTAATTCATGAACTATATAATCGTTCGATCAAGGAAATTGTACTATCACCTGATTTTCCTGCGCATTTACAACAGCAATTAAAAGATAAGCTACATGTAGTTTTATCGTACCAAAAAGAAGTTGACTTTACAGGAGAATATCGGAATCTATGTGATCAAATAAACGACGAACGAATTATGAAAGCATTTAGTCGACTATTAAATTATATTCAGCACACTCAAAAAAAAGCGTTGGATCATTTAAAACCGATTGAAATATTAGAATTAACCGACTTTCTTTCCTTGGATATGTATTCGAAACGTAATTTAGAAATCACAGAAACAATTATGCAAAAAGGTAAAAAGGGTAGTTTATTGTCAATACTTGATCGGACTGTAACAGCAATGGGTGCTAGAACACTTCGGAAATGGATTGAGCGACCACTCGTCCATTTAGAGCGGATCGAAAAGCGCCAACAAATGGTAGAGGCGTTCTATCAAAACTTCATTGAAAGAGAGCAATTAAGAGATACGTTAAAATCAGTTTATGATTTAGAGCGACTGTCAGGAAGAATTGCGTTTGGGAATGTAAACGCACGTGATTTGAACCAATTAAAACAATCGTTAAAGAAAATACCTGAATTAAAAGAAATATTGGAGCAATTCGCCTCCAAGCATGTAAAAGAACTTTCCATGCAAATTCATTTGCCTAATAAAGTGGTTTCATTGTTAGATAGTAGTTTAATAGATGACCCGCCCATATCCATTAAGGACGGTTCAATCATAAAAGACGGATTCGATGCGCAATTGGACGAATATAGAGATGCTACCAGAAATGGTAAGCAATGGATTGCAGAGCTTGAACAAAAAGAAAAAGAAATAACAGGGATTAAATCACTTAAAATAGGGTACAACCGTATCTTTGGTTATTATATTGAAATTACGAATGCGAATAAGCATTTAATCCCAGAGGGTAGATATACTAGGAAGCAGACATTAGCAAACGCAGAACGGTACATAACTCCTGAATTAAAAGAAAAAGAACAATTAATACTAGAGGCAGAAGAAAAAAGCGTTGAGCTTGAGTACGAATTATTTTTACAAATCAGAGACCAAATGAAAACGTACATTGGTCATTTTCAACACTTAGCAAATACCGTAAGTGAAATAGATGTTCTTCAATCTTTTGCTACCGTGAGTGAGACAAATAATTATGTACGACCGACCTTTAATTCGAAAAATCTTACAATAAAAAATGGTAGACATCCGGTAGTAGAGCAAGTTATGAAGGAAGGGGAATTTGTTCCAAATGACATCGTTTTAAACAGAGATAAAAAAATCCTCTTAATTACCGGCCCAAACATGTCTGGTAAAAGTACGTATATGCGTCAGCTCGCTCATACTGTAATTATGGCCCAAATGGGTTGTTTTGTCCCTGCTGATGAAGCAGCGTTAATCATCTTTGATCAAATATTTACACGTATTGGAGCTGCTGATGACCTAGTGGCAGGACAAAGTACGTTTATGGTCGAAATGCTTGAAGCAAACCATGCAATTGCAAATGCAACGGAAAATAGTTTGATCTTACTCGATGAGATCGGTCGCGGAACGAGTACATATGATGGAATGGCGCTTGCTCAGGCAATTATCGAATATATCCATAACAAAATCGGAGCCAAAACGTTATTTTCTACCCATTACCATGAATTAACTGCATTAGAACATTCGTTAAAAAACTTGAAAAACATTCACGTACGTGCAGAAGAATTTGAAGGAAATGTCGTGTTTTTGCATCAAATAAAAGAAGGTGCTGCAGACGAAAGCTATGGTATACACGTAGCCAGACTTGCTGATTTGCCAGAACCTTTGATTAATAGAGCGAGTGAAATTTTACATCAGTTGGAAAATGGGGAAGGAACCAATTCTAAATCCGAGTCTGCACAGAGCGGACAGTTATCTTTTTTTGAAAGCATTACGGACAACCGTGCTTCAATAGAACGATCTTCATCAGAAGAAAAAGCAATTCGTGAATTGAAAAAATTGCACTTATTTGAAATGACACCACTTGAGGCGATGAATGAATTAAATCGAATACAACAAATTATCCGTAAGAAGCAGTCTTAGAGAAAGGGTTGTTTAACTTGAAAATTATACAGCTCCCGGATATACTTGCAAATAAAATTGCTGCTGGGGAAGTTGTTGAAAGACCAGCTTCCGTAGTGAAAGAGTTAATTGAAAACAGTATAGATGCACAAAGCACCGTTATTAAAGTTGAGATTCAAGAAGCGGGTCTTAAACGAATAAAAATAACCGATAATGGAGAAGGAATGTCTGGAGAAGACTGTGAAAGAGCATTTTTGAGACATGCTACGAGTAAAATAAAGCGGGAAGCCGACCTATTCCACATAAAATCGTTAGGCTTTCGAGGCGAAGCTTTAGCAAGTATTGCATCGGTGAGTAAATTAACGATTAAAACATCTACAGGAAATGAGGCAAGTACGTATTTAACATTGCACGGAGGCAACCTAGTTGAAAAAAAGAAAGCAGATGCGCGTAAAGGAACAGAAATAACAGTTCGTGATTTATTTTATAATACACCAGCGCGTTTGAAGTATATGAAAACAATTCATACAGAGCTTTCTCACATTACCGATCTTATTAACCGTTTAGCTTTAGCGCATCCAAAAATACGGTTTGAAGTCATACACAATAATAAACAACTATTTCAATCAACGGGTAATGGTGATGTTTTACAAGTAATCGCAAAAGTATATGGCACGAGTGTTGCGAAAAAGATGTTACCCGTTGCAAAAAATACGTTAGATTTCACAATCAATGGGTATATTTCTCTTCCTGAAGTAACGCGAGCTTCAAGAACATTTATATCAACGATCATCAATGGACGCTACATAAAAAGTATGCCGCTTATACACGCTATCCTACGAGCTTATCATACACTATTGCCGATTCATCGCTCCCCAATAGTTGTACTTTCCATTCAAATGGATCCGATATTAGTCGATGTAAATGTTCATCCAACTAAGCTCGAGGTTCGCTTTAGTAAGGAAAAAGAGCTCATTGAATCGATCGAATCAATGATTAAACAAAGATTTAGAAGCGAATCTTTAATACCTGAATTTAAAGTACCGAAAGCAGAAAAAGAAAAAACTGTCCAGCAAACCTTTAAATTACACAGTCCAAACAGTCGAACGAACAAGACTAATACTGAATCGTTCCAACCGAAAACGAATACGAATATCGTTAAAGATAAAGAAGGTAACTTTTATAATGAACAACCAACAGCTGGACAAGGTAAGACAGATACTGTTTTCCAACAAGAAAGTGATTTTAAAAGCTTTACAACTACGCAAATCGATCCTGAGAGCGATCGGAGGAACTCAAATAACATACAAGGGTCGATAGATAAGCAAGACGATATGGAACGTATCCCAGCCTTATACGCTATAGGACAGTATGATGGAACATATATTTTAGCGCAAAATGAAAAGGGCTTGTATATGATTGATCAGCATGCCGCTCAGGAAAGAATTAAATATGAGTTTTATAAATTGAAATTAGGAAAACCGATCAATCAGCACCAGCAGTTGTTAATTCCGATGACGTTCGAATTTTCGAAACAGGAGTCGTTATTTATTGAAGAGCACTATAAAACATTGCAACGAGCTGGCCTTTTTTTGGAGAGTTTTGGGGAGCAAAGCTATATCGTTCGCTCACACCCGAGCTGGTTTCCAAAAGGTAGCGAAGAAGAAGTGATTCGCGAACTTGTTGAACAAGTAATTCGCACTGGTTCCATTAATATTGAATCAATACGAGAAGAGTCTGCCATTTTAATGTCGTGTAAACGATCAATAAAAGCGAATCATTTCTTAAATAAAACGGATATGGATGAACTACTTGAAGAGCTACGTTTATGTAACGATCCATTTACTTGTCCACATGGCCGCCCAATAATCGTTCATTTTTCAAATGTAGAAATTGAAAAAATGTTTAAGCGAATTATGTAATCACGTATAAATATATTCACCTTGTACAAAGCTATAAAAAAAGTCCAGAGGTGAAGCATGAATAATCAGAAGCTTATTCATTTTTTAAATCAGTTACTCTCTAATTCATTTGTTTTATATGTGAAGCTGCACAGGTATCATTGGTTCATAGAAGGGAGACATTTTTTTCAATTGCATCAAACGTTCGAGGAAATGTACACTGCTTTTGCCGATGATATTGATGAAATTGCTGAACGTATATTAATGATTAATGGAAAGCCTTTAGCAACAATGATTAAATATATTAAAGAAGCGAGTATTGAAGAGGCAAGTGCTGATGATAAAGAAAGTGAAATGATCTTACAGTTAACGAAGGATTATGAACAGCTCGTTCATGAAATTCAACATACAGGCTTACCATTAGCAACAAAAGCTGAAGATGAACCAACAGCTGACTTACTTATATCATTGCAAAGTAAGCTTGAAAAACGGATATGGATGCTTCGAGCTTACCTCGCTTATGAATAATATTATTATTTAGGGGAATACAAGTGAAGAAAACAGTAGTTGTTATTGTTGGACCTACAGCTGTAGGGAAAACAACATTAAGTATTGAAATAGCGAAGCATTTCAATGGCGAAGTTATAAATGGAGATGCGATGCAAGTTTACAAAGGACTGAACATTGGTACAGCAAAAATACGAGAAGAAGAGAAGCAAGGAATTGACCATTACTTACTCGATATGATACTACCTGAAGCGGATTATACAGCAGCAGACTTTCAAAATGATGTAGAAAAATACGTACACATAATCTCAGAGAAATCTAAGCTCCCAATAATTGTTGGTGGCAGCGGCATGTATATACAAGCTGCTTTGTATGGCTATCGTTTTTCGAATCGAAAAAGAGACCACGCGTATACAGAAAAGCTAGAAAATCTTGTACATGAAAAAGGAGTCGTCTATATACACGACCTGCTAAAACAGATTGATCCGCTTCAGGCAAAAACCATCCACCCGAATAACTATCGAAGAGTCATTCGGGCATTGGAAATTTACGAAACGACGGGTTTAACGATGTCGCAACAAATCGAAAAGGAACCAAAGCAGCCTATGTACGATATTATTTTCATAGGATTAGAAATGGAACGAACATTGCTGTATAATCAAATAAACAAACGGTGCGATCAGATGATTACCAACGGTTTGCTAGAAGAAGTTAAACAGTTATATCAAAACGGATATGAGGATACGAAAGCAATGAAAGCGATTGGCTATAAAGAATTTCTTCCATATATAAAAGGAGAGCAGCCACTAGAAGAATCGATTCATTTGTTTAAACGAAATTCACGCAGATATGCTAAGCGGCAATATACATGGTTCAAAAACAAGATGAATATTCAATGGTATTCTGTTACTCCAGATACTGCCAGTCAAACCGTTCACACAATTTTACACGATTTGGCAGGATTCTTAGGAGATAAATAGAAATATAATTTAATAAAGATAGAAAAGAGGAGGAAACGATTATGGCTCAATCTATAAACATTCAAGATCAATACTTAAACCAACTACGAAAAGAACATGTTCCAGTAACTGTTTTTCTAACGAATGGATTTCAATTAAGAGGTATTATAAAGGCATTTGATAATTTTACCGTTCTGTTGGACTCAGATGGAAAACAGCAGCTTATATATAAGCATGCAATATCGACTTTTGCTCCAGCAAAAAACATTAAAATTGAAAATGAATAATAGAAAATAGTTGAACACCTATTATGGTGTTCTTTTTTTCATATTCAATTGATTGTTGCTCGTTTTAAATACTTGGGCGATTGTCACGCTTTTTCTCTTATTGCGTATAGTAAAAGGGACGGAGAGGTGATCATTTGAAAACAGAAATCAAAAACAAAAGCGGTCAAATAAATATCGTCTTTCATGAATCGGGAAATATACGAGGCAGTACCAATAAAATAAGCGATCCATTTGTTCATATCGATGAACAATTTTCAGCTTTTATAGGCATGGAAAAATTAAAACAAACGATAAAAGAAATATATGCGACGATGGTAATAAATACAAAACGACAAGAAGTTGGTTTGCATTGCTCAAACCAAGTACTTCACATGCTGTTTAAAGGGAATCCTGGAACAGGTAAAACAACGATTGCTCGTAAACTATCTCGTATATTTTTTGATATGAATATTTTATCTAAAGGTCATTTTATCGAGGCAGAAAGGGCAGATTTGGTCGGGGAATATATCGGACAGACTGCACAAAAAACGCGAGCGGTTATTGAAAAAGCGATGGGCGGTATTCTTTTTATTGACGAAGCTTATTCATTAGCACGAGGGGGAGAAAAGGATTTTGGAAAAGAGGCAATTGACACGCTTGTAAAACAAATGGAAGACCATCATAATGATTTTATTCTTATATTAGCTGGTTACCCATATGAAATGGATCAGTTTTTAATTTTAAACCCCGGTTTAAAGTCAAGGTTCCCTTTCATTCTTGATTTTACGGATTACGATTTGCTTCAGCTTATGGATATTGCGAAACAGATGGCAGCAGAAAGAGAATATGAATTTTCAAAAGAAGCTGAACGTAAGCTAAAAGCTCATATTGCAGAAGTAAGATCAACGTATAATTTTTCGAATGCTCGTTATATACGTAATGTTATAGAGCATGCAATTCGTATGCAAGCTGTACGTTTGCTAACTGAAAGTAATTATTCACCTTCCGATTTAACGAAAATTACCGATTTAGACTTAAAGTTTTCAAAGCTAAAACAGTAACATTATTAAAAAATCTTTGTTATGATTTATTTAATATTGAAAGAAAGAGGTTTTATATACATGCCGGATGAAAAAATACTTATTATGGCTGTGAAAAAAAATGATGTTCAAGAGGAGCGGTTTCTTTCTTCCTTAAATGAACTTCGTTCTCTATGTCAGACTGCTGGCGGTAAAGTAAGCACAATTATTACACAAAACAGAAAGCAAATTCACCCGGCGACTTATATCGGTGAAGGAAAGGCAGAAGAAATTAAAAATGAAATAGAAATGCATGATATTGATTTAGTGATATCAAACGATGAGCTCTCGCCAGGACAAATACGAAACTTGAGTGATTACTTTCATACGCGGCTAATTGACCGAAGTCAACTAATTCTTGATATCTTCGCCCAAAGAGCAAAAACAAAAGAAGGAAAACTGCAAGTTGAGCTTGCACAGTTAGAATATTTATTGCCACGATTACATGGGCAAGGTACAATGCTATCTCGACTTGGGGGTGGTATAGGCACGAGAGGCCCTGGGGAAACGAAGCTAGAAACCGATCAACGGCATATTAGACGTAAAATAACAGATATAAAGCGAAGATTAAAAGTAATTGTTCAGCAACGTATGCAATATCGAGAGCGACGAAAGACAAACAAAGCTTTTCAAATTGCCATTGTAGGTTATACTAACGCAGGGAAATCAACAATATTTAATCGTTTAACAAATAATAAATCTTTAGCGGAAAATAAGTTGTTTGCTACGCTAGATCCACTTACTAGGAAAATTACATTTCCTTCTGGGTTTCAAGCGCTCATTACGGATACAGTTGGATTTATACAAGATTTGCCAACTCCATTAATTGCATCCTTTCGATCCACGCTTGAAGAAGCTGCCGAAGCTGATTTTATTTTGCATGTAATTGATAGCTCACACCCTGACCAAGCAGAACAACAAAAAACGGTTTTACACATATTAGACGACTTAGGTGCTGGTACAATACCTAGTTTAACGGTATATAATAAAAAAGATTTATTAGATGAAGATTTCATCCCTACAAGTCATCCATATATACGCACAAGCGCTTATAGTGAAATGGATATACGAAACTTACTTGTAAACATTGAACACATATTAAAAGAAGCGTGGAATTTATACACAATTCATTTACATGCTGATAAAGGAAAAGAATTGCACGACTTAACACAAGAGACAATCGTTACAGAAAAATACTTTGACGAGGCAGTTAACAAATATATCGTTGAAGGATATATGAAGCAAGACCATCCATTACAACGCCTATTGAAGGAGAATGACAACCGACATGATAGATGAATTAGTGAATAAGGCTGAAACTGACTGTGCAATTAATTTCAAGCAAATTGAAAAAACAGTAGAACTAAACCAACGAAAGATATTGAAAGCATTTCAAGAGCTCCGAATTGGTGATAATCACTTCCATTCAACAGATGGTTACGGATACGATGACATTGGCAGAGATCGTTTAGAATTATTATATGCAAACATATTTGGAGGCGAAGATGCGCTCGTTCGCCCGCAAATTGTATCTGGAACGCATGCAATTTCAACGGTTTTATTTAGTTTGCTCCGGCCAGGTGATGAATTGCTCTATATTACTGGAGCTCCTTATGATACATTGGAAGAAGTAATCGGTAAACGTGGTAATAATTCTGGATCCTTAAAAGAGTATAATATCGAATACAACGAAGTTGCTTTGACACACGAAGGAAAGATTGACTTCAATGGGATTAAACTCGCCATTTCAAGTAAAACAAAAGTAATTGGTATCCAGCGATCAAAAGGCTATGAAGATCGGCCTTCCTTTAATATTAAAGAAATTGAAGAGATGGTTACATTTATAAGAAAGATAAAAAGTGATGTTATTGTGTTTGTAGATAATTGTTATGGTGAATTTGTTGAAACAAAAGAGCCTTTGCATGTTGGTGTCGATATTATCGCGGGCTCTTTAATTAAAAATCCAGGTGGAGGGCTAGTTCGTGCTGGCGGATATATTGTAGGAAGTAAGAAGCTTGTAACGAAGGCGGCTAACCGATTGACCGCACCCGGATTAGGCAAAGAAGCTGGTGCAACTTTAAATATGTTGCAAGAAATGTACCAAGGATTGTTTTTAGCTCCACATGTTGTTGGAGAAGCTTTAAAGGGAGCAGTGTTTACTGCACGATTGTTGGAGTTAGCAGGATATAAAACGTCACCAAATTACATCGAGCATCGCACAGATATTATTCAATCGATCACTTTTTACGATCGAGAACAAATGATTTCGTTTTGTCAATCAATTCAGGAAAACTCACCAATCAACTCGTATGTTCAACCATTTCCTAGCGAAATGCCAGGATATGAACATGATGTTATTATGGCGGCAGGGACATTTATTCAAGGATCAAGTATCGAGTTAACTGCAGATGGCCCACTGAAAGCCCCATTTATTGCGTTCGTTCAAGGAGGACTAACCTATGCTCACGTTAAAATAGCGATGATTGCTACCGTGGAGAAAATGCAAAACGGAGGAATTAGCTCTGTTTAACATATCGTATAGAGAGGCAATTAATGCTACATGTATACGTTAAACGGCAGTTTTGAAGTAATGTATGCAATCGTTACGGTATAAGCTCTCATTTATAAAAGGCAAAAGTGTGCTTTTTAAAAATGGATTAAAGAAAAGCACAGCCGTTACCGATCGATTTTTTAAAAAGGATAATACGTGTGAGTAAGCTACCTGTACACTTAATAGGTAGTATAAGCAATCTGTTTCAGACGAAAATCATTATAATGTAGAAAAAAAGAGATAAGGAAAATAGTTATGTAT
This sequence comes from Virgibacillus sp. W0430, assembly GCF_051846935.1. Taxonomy (NCBI): domain Bacteria; kingdom Bacillati; phylum Bacillota; class Bacilli; order Caryophanales; family Bacillaceae; genus Virgibacillus; species Virgibacillus sp. W0430. The sequence continues at coordinate 4,666 of NZ_JBPYCS010000023.1, read as the reverse complement.
CACACTCGCTTTCCGCGGATGATTGGCGAGCCTATCGTGCTATGGCGAGGCCACTGAAAAAGTCCTCAAATACTAATTTTAGACGGAAGCCGTTGATTGCAGTGAAAGGCGGGGGCGTTCCGCATCCTCGCTACACTCAGTCCAGGGTTTTCGACTCCTGCTTTGAAGCTGGAGTAGCCACCTTCCACGACAACAACAGCATTAAAGGCCTCTTCTTTTTATTAACGAAAATACTTTGCTAAAAGAGAAAACCATTTTTCAATGGAATCCCGTTCGCTCAAGCCGGAGATCCTTCCTAATTTTTTATACGCTAATTCAAAAACGTGAAAAAACAGGACGTTTTTAATGCAAGTTTCGATACAGTCCAACGACAATTCCTAGTATCGTTACGTTTTTGTAGATTAATGGTTCAAGTGTATTGTTTTCAGGCTGTAGTCGAATGTGATCAATTTCCTTATAAAAGCGCTTCACGGTCGCTTCATTATCCTCTGTCATAGCTACTACAATCTCACCATTTTTTGCCGTATTTTGCTGTTTAACAATAACCATATCTCCATCTAAAATACCAGCTTCTATCATACTATCACCTTCAACAGAAAGTACAAAAACGTTTTCATCTGCTCTTACATTTGAAGATGGAATCGGTACATATTCTTCTATGTTTTCTATTGCTGTAATGGGAGAACCTGCAGTTACTTTCCCTATCAGTGGTGCATATCTCGCTTCGTCACGAGGTACATGACTATCCTCTGAACAGTCTAGTATTTCAATCGCTCTTGGCTTAGTCGGATCTCTTCGTATGTATCCTTTACTTTCAATTCTTTCCAGATGGCCGTGCACAGTTGAACTAGATGCAAGCCCTACAGCTTCCGCTATTTCTCGAACAGAAGGTGGGTATCCTTTTGTTTGCACTTCACTTTTTATATATTCAACGATCATCTTTTGTCTCTTTGATAGCTTAGTCATGATCTGCGCTCCTCTGCATATACATTAATTATTAATAAGTTTATCACGACACGAAACCCAAAGCAAACATTCGTTCTAATTTTCACTTGACAGGATCATATGTTCTGTTATACTAAAATCAACCGAAGCGAACGACTGTTCCTATTTTTGGAGGAGGAATAAATATATGTTTGGTAAAATGACAAAAGTAGATTTCTTTTATTTAATAACTTTTGGGATTACTTTAGGTGTACTTTATTTTACAATGGTATCAAGCACTTATTAAATGGAATTATTACTAAGGAGCAATACTTCATGAGAGCAGTAATTTATTGTAGGGTTAGCACCAATAAAAGGGAACAAGAATCTTCCTTAAATAGACAAAAAAAAGAATTGTTAGAATTGGCAAATACATACAACATGAATGTTCACCATTGCATAGAGGAACAAGCGAGCGGATATGAAATCGAAAGAGAAGGCGTTTTTAGTTTGCTAGATATTTTCTCTAATAAAGCTGCCGATTGCTTATTAATTCAAGATGAAACAAGATTAGGACGAGGTAATATGAAAATAGCCCTTTTTCATCAATTACAAAAACATAACATACCTATCTATACGATCGTTGACCAAGGTAAGCTTAAACTATCCGAATCCGATTCAATGGTTTTGCAAATCGTAGGCATTGTGGAAGAATATCAGCGAAAAATTCATAATTTGAAAATTAAGCGCGGAATGCAAAAGGCAGTAAAAGAAGGATACGATCCGAGTAAAAATTTGAGAAATCAAGACCATTCACCTGGAAGGCAGAGGGTAGACTTTCCAATTGATGAGGTAGTCCGGTTAAGAAGGCAAAAATTAACGTTTGAGGAAATTACAAAGGTTTTAAACGGTCTCGGTTTTTCTGTATCTAAAGCAACTGTACATCGAAGGTATAAAGAGTTTCAAAACACTTGAATCCAATTGTTTATACAGGTAATATGAAAAGGCAAGGACTGAAATGTTCTTGCCTTTTTACTGTTGTGTTCGTAAGTGGTAGTATGAACTAATAAAGAACATAGCGTAAATAAACACAGGAGGTTTATTTAATTGCTCGATAAAAAAAAGATTCAAAGACTTAATGATCTTGCAAAAAAGGCTAAAAGTGGCGCATTATCTGAAGAAGAAATTAAGGAGCAATCTGCTTTACGGAAGGAATATTTACAAAATATACGTCAATCGTTTACAAATCAACTACAATCGATGACCGTAATTGATCCAAAAGGAAACGATGTCACACCAGAAAAAGTAAAACGAATGCAGCAAAGAAATAAAAAAAACTGACAATTTATTTGTAGCAAACCTCTTTTAACGATAGAATAAATAAATAGTTGTTGAAAAATAGAAAGGAAGATATTATGACAAACAATGTTTCACAGTTATCAATTAATACAATTCGAACGTTAGCAATTGACGCAATTGAACATGCTAACTCAGGGCATCCTGGCTTACCAATGGGTGCTGCACCTATGGCTTACACGCTTTGGACAGAGTTTATGAATCATAACCCAAAAAACTCCAAGTGGTTTAACAGAGATCGTTTTGTTTTATCCGCTGGCCACGGATCAATGCTCCTATATGGTTTATTACATTTATCCGGTTATGATGTTACAATGGACGACTTAAAGCAATTTCGTCAGTATAACTCAAGAACTCCCGGACACCCAGAAGTACATGATACAGATGGTGTAGAAGCAACAACAGGACCATTAGGTCAAGGCGTTGCGATGGCAGTTGGAATGGCAATGGCGGAAGCTCATCTTGCAGCTAAGTATAATAAAGACAACTTTAAAATCATCGATCATCATACATACGCACTTGTTGGAGACGGGGATATAATGGAAGGCATTTCGCATGAAACTGCCTCATTAGCTGGACACTTAGGTTTAGGTAAACTAATTGTCCTTTACGATTCAAATGATATTTCTCTTGATGGGGATTTAGACCGTTCTTTTTCCGATAATACCGAGGAGCGATTTAAAGCTTACGGCTGGCAAGTACTCCGAGTAGAGGATGGAAATAATGTTAATGAAATAAATGCAGCTATTAAGCGAGCAAAAGAGAATACGACCCAGCCAACGTTAATTGAGATAAAAACCGTTATCGGATATGGCTCACCAAACAAGTCGGCCTCCGCTGCTTCACATGGTTCCCCACTAGGAATGGACGAAGTGAAGCTGACAAAAGAATATTATAAATGGTCTCATCAAGATTTTCATGTACCAGAAGAAGTTTATGATGACTTTTTACAAAAAGTAGTCAATCCAGGACAGAAAGCCGAAGACGAGTGGAATGAATTACTTCATTCTTATGAACAAAAGTATCCGGAATTAGCAAATGATTTACAATTATCAATGGACGGTAAATTACCATCCGGTTGGGAAGCAGAATTACCAACATTCGAACCAAATGAACATACACTTGCAACACGAGCTGCTTCTGGTGAAGTTTTAAACGCTATCGCTAAATCCGTACCTTACTTTTTCGGCGGGAGTGCTGATTTAGCTGGTTCAAATAATACAACAATTAAGGAAGAATCAGACTTTACGAAAAGCAGTTATGCAGGTAGAAACATTTGGTTTGGTGTGCGTGAATTTGCTATGGGTGCAGCCCTTAACGGAATGGCTTTACATGGAGGTTTAAAAGTATATGGAGGCACATTCTTCGTATTTAGTGATTACATCCGACCAGCAATTCGTTTATCTGCTTTGATGAAAATGCCTGTAACGTATGTTTTTACCCACGATTCAATCGCAGTAGGGGAAGACGGGCCAACGCACGAGCCAATCGAACAGCTCGCATCTTTACGAGCAATGCCGAATCTCTCAATCATTCGACCTGCAGATGGAAATGAAACACAAGCTGCTTGGCGACTTGCGCTAGAAGCGAGTGACAGACCAACTGCATTAGTATTAACTAGACAAGCTTTACCAACATTGGCAGGTACAAAAGAAAATGCTTATGAAGGTGTGAAAAAGGGAGCATATATTATTAGTGAAGCATCAAATGGTACCCCAGATGCGATCATTATTGCTACTGGCTCCGAAGTTCAACTCGCTATTTCCGCACAAAAAGTGCTTGATGAAAAAGGTATACACGCACGAATTGTAAGCATGCCATCATGGGATCGCTTCAGTAATCAAGAAAAAAGCTATCAAGAAGAAGTCTTGCCACCTAGCATCAAGGCTCGTTTAGCTATTGAAATGGGATCGCCATTTGGTTGGGAACGTTATGTTGGCGATCATGGGTATATAATGGGAATTGACACCTTTGGAGCATCTGGAAAAGGCAGTACATTAATTGAAAAATATGGATTCACAGTAGATAATGTCGTAAATAAAGTTGAATCCCTTTTAAAGTAAGCTAACGAGTGAAGTAGTATAGGATAGACGGGGGCATTTATGTTATTTTTGCCCCCATTTCCTTTAAGATTAGAATAATATCTATCATTTCATACAAAATGTAAGAAATATCCGAAAGCAATATATGCGTATAAACGGTATTTTTATACCTAACTAGAATATCTTATTAAATAGGATATCAATTATACATATGAAAAATTATTCATTCGACAAAACTAGTGTGTTTACTCTCCGTATTTCAACATCCTTTTTATTTAATGTTCGTATAATACGGTAGTAAGGGGAGGGGTTTTGTTGAATGAATATCATGTTTTTTGGATAAA
>NZ_JBPYCS010000022.1:0-43797 GCF_051846935.1 Virgibacillus sp. W0430 | reverse complement strand
TTACAAGAAATAGCAGACTCAATGGTGCATGTCTTTTTTGTGTTTCGATTATCGCGAATGATTAAACAAGTCATTCAAAAATATTATTTTTATACAAATATTTATGAGATTGAGCGGATATGTGAGATTGCTTACGGTGCTTTATCAGGCGAAGATAAAGAAGCGTTTAAGCTGATTGATAGACATAAAGAAATGGAGCCGAAAAGCAGTTTGTATTCCCTCTTTATGACAAATATTAAAAGCTCTAAAGTCATTCATTTTGATTCGATTATACAATTTCAGTTAAATTCTTTTAAAGAACGACTTGTTTATGATGTCGGATTAGCAATTGATGAGTTTAAAAGAGAAGAAGACCACCAGGCGTTTATTCAAATGCTACGTGAATATGTACAAAAGAAAAAGACGATTTTTAAAGAAATTCATGTACTACAAGGGAATCACTTTACGTTTTATCAGGCAAATGGAAGACAACTAACACAAAATGATTTACATTCATTAATGGAGAGAGAGCCGCTATATATTGTTGGATTAGATAGGAATGAACGAAATCTTGCACCACTAATTACAATCGCCCCAGAAAGAATTCATATTTACGGAAATAATTCTTCAGAGCCAAAAACGTTAACTATTATTAATGTGTTTCAAGAACGTGTTCGCTTTCATTCCGTTCGTCAATTTCCGTTTTTTCGAATTGCAGGAAAAGAATAGTGTTTTTCTTGCTTAACGACAATATTACCGATATAATATATAATTATAAAATTAGTGTAAAAGTAACGATAAGGACATGATTATTTGTAACGATATAGAAAGAGAAAGAAGTCTGTGGCTGGAAGCTTCTGCTATATTGACAAATGATTACCACCTTTGAACTCTGCTGTGGAAAATATAGTACACGGTAGCGTATATTCTGCGTTAAAGATAATTTAAGCTGTAGTGTACTATTTACTACAGAAATTAGGGTGGAACCACGATTAATACTCGTCCCTTTGCAAACATGCAAAGAGACGGGTTTTTTAGTTGTATCCAACCGAGAAAACAGCATGTTTATTTAATTGTAATTATGTATGTATATAAAGGAGTGGAAAAGTTGTCCAGCAATATTAACATTATTTTTCCAGACGGAGCAGAAAAACAGTATGCGGTCGGAACAACAGGTGCGGAGATTGCAGCTTCAATCTCGCCTGGATTAAAGAAGCAAGCATTAGCAATCAGGCTTGATGGTAAAATGGTTGATTTAAATAGACCATTGAAAAAGGGTGGCAAGCTAGAAATAGTAACATATAAGGATAAAGAAGGTTTGGATATTGTACGTCACTCGACAGCACATACGTTAGCGCAAGCAATTAAACGATTATATAAGAACGTCCAATTCGGTGTAGGACCTGTAATTGAAGAAGGCTTTTATTACGATATTGATATGGAAGAGTCGATAACGCCTGAGGCTTTACCTAAAATAGAGAAAGAAATGCAACGGATAATTGATGAAAACTTAGAAATTGAACGAATAGAAGTTACAAGAGAAGAAGCTAAAAAGATGTTCCAGGAAATAGGCGATCATTTAAAACTGGAGCTTATTGATATGATTCCTGAAGATGAACAAGTAACGATTTATAAACAAGGAGAGTTCTTTGATTTATGTCGAGGAGTTCATGTTCCTTCTACAAGTAAAATTAAACAATTTAAGTTATTAAGTATCTCTGGTGCGTATTGGCGTGGAGATAGTAAGAATAAACAGTTGCAGAGAATATATGGAACTGCTTTTGAAAAAAAGAGCCAGCTAAAAGAATACGTTCAAATATTACAGGAGCGTAAAGAGCGTGATCACCGAAAACTAGGTAAAGAACTACAGTTATTCACGATTAGTCAAAAGGTAGGTCAAGGGTTACCAGTGTGGTTACCGAAAGGGGCTACAATACGTCGAACAATTGAGAGGTATATTGTAGATTTGGAAGAAAGACTTGGCTATGATCATGTATATACTCCAGTTCTTGGCAGTGTTGATTTATATAAAACGAGCGGCCACTTAGACCATTATAACGAGGACATGTTTCCAATTATGGAAATGGATAATGAAGATTTAGTTTTGCGTCCAATGAACTGTCCACATCATATGATGGTGTATAAAAATAACTTATACAGTTATCGTAACCTACCCGTTCGTATTGCAGAATTAGGACAAATGCATCGGTATGAAATGTCAGGTGCACTTGCCGGCTTGCAGCGTGTTCGAGGTATGACACTGAATGATGCACACATATTTGCTAGACCTGAACAGTTAAAAGAAGAGTTTATCCGTGTAGTTGAACTTATCCAGCACGTATATAATGATTTTGATATTACCGATTATTATTTCCGGTTATCGTACAGAGATCCAGCGGATAAAGAAAAGTATATTGATAATGACCGTATGTGGGAGCATGCACAGGCAATGCTTAAAGAAACGATGGATGAAATGGGTCTTGAATATGTTGAAGCGATTGGTGAAGCTGCATTTTATGGACCGAAGCTTGATGTCCAAGTGAAAACTGCACTAGGACATGACGAAACATTATCAACCGTACAAATTGATTATCAATTACCCGAGAAATTTGATTTGACGTATATTGGTGAAGATGGAAAAGAACACCGTCCAGTTGTTATTCACCGGGGTGTCGTTTCAACAATGGAAAGATTCGTCGCCTTCTTAATCGAAGAGTATAAAGGTGCGTTTCCAACGTGGATTGCTCCAGAGCAAGTGAAAATTATACCTGTATCGTTACAGGCGCACCTTGACTATGCGAAAGAACTCGCAGATCAATTAAAGCAAGCAGGTATTCGGGTTAAAGTAGACGAACGAGAAGAAAAGCTTGGATATAAAATTAGGGAAGCTCAAACGCAAAAAATACCTTTTTCGATCGTAGTTGGAGATCAAGAAAAAGAAGCGAACACAGTGAACGTTCGTCGTTACGGTAAAAAGGAAACAACTACGTTAGAGTTCAGCGCGTTTTTTGATCTACTAAAAAATGAAATTGCTCAAAAACGACCAGCTGATAGCTAAAAATCACTTTAGCTTATCGTAGGCGTTACCATTATTAAGTTATCTATTGTTAAGTATGGGGTTTGTAAAGACGACGTTATTCCTAAAAAAGTATGAGTAAGATGTTTGTGGGGGAACAGATGCACGAATCTAACTAGATAATATGTGATCAATTTTACTTCCAACGATATACACATGAATAACACCGTTGATTTTCCCTGCAGGTGGATGCTTTCCGCGGGCACGGCTTCAGCCTCCTCGGAAAGCGTAGTGTATATCTACTGCGGTAAGTAGGAATCAATACTAAAATTAACGAATACAAAGAGAGGTTTTTTAACTTCTTAAAATAACCCCCACAAATACGTGACTCAATCCCTAAAAAAAACTAATTTGACATGCATGATGACACATGCTATACTATTGTAGTTAATAAAATGATCTAATGACAAGTAGGAGCACCCGCTTCTCACCTGATCAACGCACTTTTGCAGTTGGCTGGTTTAACAACTTCTTTATGTAAAAACAAGGGAGACGTGTGGGTGTATCTATACATCCACACTTTTTATTTTTCCGTAAAAATGGTGGGATTTAATAATTACTTATTATTACTTGTCCGTTATAGATCACAAGAACAAAAAATAATGCGGAGGTGGCTGGATATTAGCAAAGATATGAATGTAAATGAAAAGATTCGTGCTCGAGAGGTGCGTTTAATCGATTCAAATGGTGACCAGCTTGGAGTGAAGTCACGTCAAGAGGCATTGGAAATTGCTCAAAAACGAAACTTAGACTTGGTCCTTGTTGCCCCGGGAGCAAAGCCTCCTGTTTGTAGAATAATGGACTATGGAAAGTACCGTTTTGAACAGCAGAAGAAAGAAAAAGAAGCACGTAAAAAGCAAAAAGTAATAAATGTAAAAGAAGTGCGCTTCACGCCGGGAATTGGCGATCATGATTTTAATACGAAGCTAAGAAATGCTCGGAAGTTTTTAGATAATGGCGATAAAGTGAAAGCATCCGTCCGTTTTCGTGGACGTGCGATTACACACAAAGAATTAGGACAGGAAGTACTTGATCGTCTTGCGGAAGAAGTAAAAGATATTTCAACCGTTGAATCAAAGGCAAAAATGGAAGGGCGCAACATGTTTATGATGCTTGCACCTATTAGTGAAAAATAAGTACTATTTTCTAGGAGGAATTAAGAATGCCTAAAATGAAAACACACAAAGGTTCGCAAAAGCGTTTTAAAAGAACCGGTTCAGGTAACTTAAAACGTTCACATGCATATACAAGTCACTTGTTTGCAAATAAATCACAAAAACAAAAGCGTAAATTGCGTAAATCTGCAATGGTATCTGCAGGAGACTTAAAAAGAATTAATACAATGTTACCGAAATAAGCTAAATTAAATTTGAAAGTGATATTAGGAGGTCATTATTATGCCACGAGTTAAGGGTGGACCAGTTACGCGTAGACGTCGTAAACGCGTATTGAAATTAGCAAAAGGATATTACGGTTCGAAACACCGTTTATTTAAAACAGCAAAACAACAAGTAATGAAGTCAGGTCAGTATGCATATCGTGACCGTAGAAGAAAGAAACGTGATTTTCGTAAGCTATGGATTACACGTATCAATGCTGCAGCTCGCATGAATGATATTTCATATAGCCAGTTAATGCATGGTCTAAAAGAAGCTGGTATTGAAATTAATCGTAAAATGCTTTCAGAGCTTGCAATTAACGATGAAAAAGCATTTGCTCAGCTTGTTGAAAAAGCAAAAACAGCACTAAAGTAATATAAATATATAATTATAAAAATCCGAACTGATTCACGTGCATGATGGAATCATTGTTCGGGTTTTTTACTTACATAACAACCAATAATGGACTTAACATAGTAGCTTTAGTCTGTTTATAGACTGGCAAGTGGCGATGCAAGTATAGGTATAGTTACGAGCATTCTTTTTTATCTAGATGAAAAGTGATAAGAAGAATTAAACCGCTAGTTGTTACTCGTATTTAATACCGACCTTATTTACAGGATGGGAGCGCAAAATAATGGGGATATCAAGTTTTGTATATTATGTTATAGGGGTAAATATAGTCGCTTTTTTATTAATGCGTATAGATAAACAGAAAGCTATAAAGCAACAATACCGAATTCCAGAGCGTACGTTTTGGTTGCTAAGTTTATTAGGAGGGACAATTGGGACGATGACTGCAATGCAATTGTTTCGGCATAAAACAAAGCATCCTTCTTTTTATATTGGGATGCCGGTCTTACTTGTACTCCAGATATGCTTTCTTTTCTATTTCCTCTTTTTGTCATAAAGGCTCGTCTATTGTCATATAAATGTAACACGAGCTAAAAAAGGGGGATTCAAATGGAGCACGTTGGACAGCATATTGTTTCTTTTATCGAGTCAGGTGGATTGTTAGCTCCTCTTTTATTTATTAGCTTTCATTTAATAAGGCCATTATTTTTTCTTCCAGTTATTTTTATATGTATTTCAGGAGGCATGCTATTTGGAACGATTGGCGGTACTCTTTATTCTGTAATTGGAATAACGTTATCAAGCATTTTGTTTTATGGATTAATGCATAACATGCCTAAAACGTTTCGACGCATCTTTTATTTAAAAGAAAAATGGATGGGCAAACGATCGTTGTTAACGAAAAAACAAATCGCTTTATTACGGCTTATTCCTTTTATTCATTTTCATTTATTATCTCTATGTCTTATCGAAATCTCTTCGTCATTCAAAGACTATATAAAGTCCTCATTAATTACTAATATCCCTTTCGCATTTATTTATACATCTATTGGTCAAGGTATTGTAGGATTAGCTCCTATTTATATCCTTGCAGTTAGTCTCGTTGGAATACCATTCATTTATTGGCTTCGTAGAAAAGAAATACACATTAAATGGAATGACTTTTTCCAAATGACGGTATAAAGATAGGGTTTAACTAAACCTTTCGCATAAAAAATGATACAATCGAGGAAAGTCTATGCTTAGATATAGAAGAGGAGAAAAAACAGTGAATTGGAAAGAGTTATTTACGATGCAGGCGGCACTCGATCAATATATTGTCGATAAGCATGCGCTTTCGGACAAGAATTTATTTGAAAAGAAATATTTAGCTTTGTTAGTAGAGCTTGGTGAACTTGCGAATGAAACGAGATGTTTCAAGTTTTGGAGTACAAAATCTCGTAACGAATCATCGGTAATTTTAGAGGAGTACGTGGACAATATTCATTTTATTCTATCGCTCGGAATAGAAAAAGGATACATACTTGAAACGATTCAATTTGAAGTAGAAAGCGATTCCGAAACAGCTCAATTTAACAATGTATTTGCCGCATGTACTTTATTTTACGAGCATCCATCGGTAGAGAATTATAAGAATTTATTTAAACGGTATTTACAATTAGGAAAGACCCTTGGCTTTAATGAAAAAGATATTCAAAAGGCATACAAAGATAAAAATGAAATAAACTATGAAAGACAGCAAGCCGGCTATTAATAGGAGGTAACGATTACAAATGAAGAAAATGGACGAAACGACAACAATGCTCAAAGCGTTAACAGATGCAAGAGGGATTTCCGGGCATGAAAAAGAAGCGCGACAGGTAATGGAGAAGTATATAAAGCCATTTGCAGATGAATTATTTACGGACAACCTAGGAAGCTTAATTGCAAAAAAAACTGGGAATGATAACGGTCCAAAAATTATGGTTGCAGGTCATTTGGATGAAGTAGGTTTTATGGTAACTCGGATCGATAAAAATGGATTTATCTATTTTCAAACCGTAGGCGGTTGGTGGAATCAAGTTATGCTCGCCCAGCGTGTAACAATCATGACAGCAAAAGGGGATGTGACCGGGGTTATTGGATCAAAACCACCACATATATTATCGCCTGAAGCTCGTAAAAAACCAGTTGCAATTAAAGATATGTTTATTGATGTAGGAGCTTCTGATAAAGAAGAAGCGATGGAATTCGGTATTCGACCTGGAGATTCAATCGTTCCTTATTTCGAATTCACCCCGTTAAAAAACGAAAAAATGTTAATGGCTAAAGCTTGGGATAACCGAATTGGTTGTGCAATAGCAATTGAAGTTTTAAAGCAATTGAAAGATGTGGAGCATCCGAATATCGTATACGGAGTTGGAACAATTCAAGAAGAAGTAGGCTTGCGAGGAGCTCGTACCTCAGCACATGCTATTAATCCAGATATTGGGTTTGGTGTAGATGTCGGAATTGCTGGAGATACGCCAGGGATTTCGGATAAAGATGCGGATAGTAAACTCGGAAAAGGACCGCAAATTATTTTATACGATGCCTCAATGATCTCGCATAAAGGGCTTAGAGATTTTATTATTGATATCGCAGAGGAGCAGCAAATTCCTTTTCAATATTCCTCAATGTCTGGTGGAGGGACGGATTCTGGTGCCATTCACCTTACAGCAAATGGCGTACCTTCATTATCGATTACGATTGCTACGCGTTATATTCATTCCCATGCGGCTATTTTGCATCGTGACGATTTTGAAAATGCAGTTAAGCTCATCGTAGAAGCGATTAAAAAGCTTGACCGTGATACTGTAAAGGAAATAATTTTGTCCTAATGTGGAGATGATTCGTCTTGTGAGAAAGTTAAAATCATCTTTTTAATAAGAAAAACACTCTGTACATAAAGGAAGTACGGAGTGTTTTTTAGCTTTTATACAGTTGCATCACTTTTTTAATATAATTTTTTGTTTCACTAAAAGGAGGGATGCCTTGATATTTATCGACATTTCCTGGACCGGCATTGTACGCTGCTAAGGCTAATTCAATTTTTCCGTTATACTTTTGGAGCATTTGGCTAATGTATTTTGTTCCAGCTTCTATATTTTGTTGCGGATCAAAGACATTTCTAACACCTAATCCCTTGGCGGTAATTGGCATTAATTGCATAAGCCCTTTTGCGCCAGCTTTACTCTTTGCATATGTATTGTAATTGGATTCCGTTTTTATAATAGCGTGTACTAATTTTTCGTCAACTTGATACCTATTAGCAGCAGCATGGACGATGTCTGAATAGGTCGCAGGGGCTGCTTGTTTAGAAGACTTTACGGATGGGTATTTTTCTATCGGAAAAGCGGGCTCATTTAACAGTGTTGCATGATTAATTTTAGCTTGAAGTAATTGCTTGAAAGGAAGATCCGCAATAGGTGAATGGATATTAAACGAATCCTGCTCATTTGACGCGATGATGGACATTGCCTTATGCTGAATCATTTGTTGAAAGTGTTGGATATTCATATGTAACTCCTTATGCAACTATGATTACTAATATCATACGTCTTATATAAAAAAATGGCAAGGGACGATTAAATTCGGATTGAGTCACGTATGTCTGTATATAGTTACAACCTTGAAAAATATCCTTTCCGTATAGATTAATCTAATTTAATAAAGTACTGTTACCGCCGTTTACATAATAACGATAGACAGAAATTTTGCTACAATTTTCTAGAAGGATATATTCCTTTCATATGCATTGCTTCTCGTACAGTGTGTTTAGGAAATATTTTTTTCGCTTAATATTTTGTTTATTAAATCTGTTGGGCCATTACTTGTAACGGACGGCGGACGCTTCCGCGGGCATGGCTTGAGCCTCTTGCGCTCGCTGCGGAAACTCAAGTCTTATGCTTTTCACGCTGGAGTCGCCGCCTTTTGCTATAAATTGAGTACGTTTAAATACACTAAATGTCGGATGCTGCTTGCTTCACACCTTGCTCCAGCGAATGAATCATTTCATTACGGTCTTCGTCACTTGATTGCTGCCATATTAATTCAAACAAAACACCAAGTCCTGGTAGCATTTTTTCTTCCCCTTCTTTAATTGCCTCAACGATCGTAGCTTCTAACTGCTGTGGATCATTTGCTTTTATATTTTCAATAATAGCTTTTCGTAAATTTAAGTCCATAAATTTTCGCTCCTTTATAAATGATTTATCACATAGTTTGACCATTCGCTTCGCAAGTATGTATGATAAAAGAAAATAATGTATAGGATTGAAAAAAATGATTAGTTCATTACAAAACGAACATATAAAAAAGTGGCGGAAGCTCCGCTCAAAAAAAGAAAGAATAAAAACACAATCTTTTTTAATTGAAGGCTTTCATCTTATTGAAGAAGCAAAACGTAGCACTTGGAAAATTACACATATCATTGTTCAGGATGGTGTGTCATATCCTTCTTGGTGTGAAGACTATCCGGTAACAGTATGTACCAAAGAGGTTTTCCATCATTTATCATTAACGGAAGCACCTCAAGGAATTGCAGCTGTTGTAAAAATAAAGCAAGCGAACCGTATTCGTGGTAATTATGTTTTGTTATTAGACGAAGTGCAGGATCCGGGAAATTTTGGAACGATGATACGCACGGCGGATGCTGCGGGTTTTTCTGCCGTAATAGCGGGTCATGGTACGGTTGACATGTATAACGATAAGGTTGTTCGAGCAACACAAGGTTCATTGTTTCACCTGCCTGTTTTTCATGCACGCCTTGATGAACAAATAAAATGTTTGAAACAAGAAGGGTTTACAATATGGGGAGCAGCACTAACTGGTGCAGTAAATTATTCAGAAGCAGAGAAAGATAACAAGGTAGCAATTGTTGTCGGAAATGAGGGCGCTGGTATTCAAAAAAATATTTTAGCATTAGTAGATAAAACCGTTAAAATTCCAATTTACGGACAAGCAGAATCGTTAAATGTAAGTGTTGCAGCGAGTATACTAATGTATTATTTTCGCAGTTAACTTGCATGCTTTGTCAAATTTACATATAATAATGACAGGTACAAATGAATATGTATAAAGCTATGAACGGACCAAGTAACGATTGACGAGCGGTACAGGAAGGGATTGCCTATGACTGGAAGCATCCTATCGCTTAGATTGTTATGATTCATCCTGGAGCTGGCGCCGAGACCTTGTACGTATAAGTAAAGGCGTTCTGGATAGTTTTCCATTATCAGAAATGAGTTGGACATGTTACATGTCAACAAGGGTGGTACCGCGAAATCACAGCCTCGTCCCTTTATTGGGATAGGGCTTTTTTTATGTTTCGTAAATTTCTGTTGTACGGCGGAAATGATCTCTATTTTTAATAATTAAAGGAGGCGTTTATTTGTGAAAGAACAATTGGATTTATTACAGCAAAAAGCGTTAAGTGAGATTGAAGATACACATTCTGTAAAAGAACTACAACAATTAAATGTTACGTATTTAGGCCGAAAAGGTTCCCTCACAAATGTGTTGCGAGGTATGGGACAATTGTCAAAGGAAGAACGTCCAGTTATTGGTCAATTAGCGAACCAAGTAAGAGCAGCTATTGAAAAAGCTATGGAAGTAAAACAGGCTACTCTTGAACAAATTGAATTGGAAAAGCAGTTAGAAAAGGAAACAATTGATATAACGTTGCCTGGACGACCAGTAAATATAGGTGGGGCGCATATTTTAACTTCTATTATTGAAGAAATTGAAGATATTTTTATCGGCTTAGGATATGAAGTGAGAGAAGGTCCCGAAGTAGAAACAGACTATTTTAACTTTGAAGCGTTAAATCTTCCGAAAGGGCATCCGGCACGAGATATGCAAGATACATTTTATATTACTAATGAATTGCTGATGCGCACACATACTTCTCCCGTACAAGCACGGACGATGCAAGCACTGGAAGGGAATCGCCCAGTTCGTATGATATGCCCAGGAAAAGTGTACCGTCGAGACAACGATGATGCCACACATTCGCATCAGTTCACTCAGATCGAAGGGCTATACGTAGATAAAAATGTCCGCATGAGCGATCTCAAAGGTACGTTAAATACGTTTGCAAAAAAAATATTCGGTGAGGAACGTGAAATTCGCCTTCGACCGAGCTTCTTTCCGTTTACCGAGCCATCTGTAGAGATGGACATTTCTTGTAAGGTATGTAGTGGACAGGGCTGCTCGGTATGTAAAAAAACAGGCTGGATTGAAATTCTAGGTGCCGGAATGGTTCACCCTAAGGTCTTGACGATGGCAGGCTATGATCCAGATGTATATACAGGATTTGCCTTTGGCATGGGACCAGACCGTATTGCAATGCTTAAATACGGGATTGATGATATTCGTCATTTTTATAAAAATGATATCCGCTTTTTAAAACAGTTTCATAATGCATAGAGGAGGTCAAAGACCGTGTTAGTATCACTGAATTGGTTGAAAAATTATGTTGACTTTAATGATTTAAGCCCGGAAAAACTTGCTGAGTTAATTACGAAGTCTGGGATAGAGGTAGACGGTATCCATCCGATTGCACCACCGAGTGAAAATGTTGTAATTGGGTATGTTGAATCGTGTGAGCAACATCCGAATGCGGATCGTTTAAATGTTTGCCACGTTGATGTCGGAACAGAAAAACTACAAATTATATGTGGAGCACCGAACGTCGCACAAGGACAAAAGGTTGTAGTAGCAAAGCCAGGTGCGATACTGCCTAGGAATTTCAAAATAAAAAAAGTTAAGCTTCGTGGTATCGAATCGAACGGCATGATCTGTTCATTAAAAGAACTAGGTGTAGAAGAAAGATATATACCGACAGATATGGCGGAAGGAATTATTGTTTTATCAAATGATGTTTCGATAGGTGAAGACGCGACGTCTATATTAAACTTAGATGATACAGTGCTTGAGTTTGACTTAACACCGAACCGAGCGGATGCGCTTAGTATGCTTGGGGTAGCTTATGATGTATCGGCTATTTTAGGTACATCCATTCACCTACCAGATGAAACAGTTGAAACAGCCGATGAAGCAAGTACAAACTATGTAACAGTTTCAGTAGAGGATAAGGAGCTAACTCCGTATTATGGTGCCTTTATTATTAAGGATATAGAAATTAAACAAGCACCTTTGTGGATGCGCAACTATTTAATAGCTGCAGGAATTCGTCCGATAAACAACGTCGTAGATATTACGAACTATGTACTTTTGGAGTATGGTCAGCCTTTGCATGCATTTGATTATGATCGACTTAACTCAAAGCAAATACACGTACGTCGTGCCCGTTCTGGTGAAAACATTACAACTTTAGACAATCAAGTACGTACGCTTTCCAATGAGCATTTAGTTATAACTGACGGTGAAACACCAGTAGCTCTAGCTGGTGTTATGGGTGGGGCAGATACAGAAGTGCATGAAGATACACGTACGATATTATTAGAGGCAGCTTATTTTGACTCTGCTTCAGTACGCAAAACTGTTCAGCATACTGGTTTACGAAGTGAAGCAAGTACTCGATTTGAAAAAGGTGTAGATCCGAATCGAGTAAAGCAAGCCGGTATTCGAGCATGTCAACTGCTGCAAAAGTATGCAAATGGGACTGTGTTGGCTGGTACAGCAGAATTCGATGCTTTAGATCGAAACGAAAAGACGATCGTTATGGATCGGACGACTGTAAACAAACGGCTAGGAACAAATATTAGTAACGAGGAAGTTGAAGAAATTTTAACGAAGCTTCGTTTTTCATTTGATCGAGATGGGGACACGTTTACTTTATCAATACCAACACGACGCGGGGACATTACGATATTTGAAGACATGCTGGAAGAGGTAGCCAGAATTTATGGGTATGATCGATTGCCTTTTACGTTGCCAGCTAATTCTTCACAGCCAGGTGGGTTGAGTAAGCCACAAAAGTTAAAACGCAAAATAAAAGGTTATTTACAGAGCGCTGGATTGATCGAAACGATTACGTATTCTTTAACGAATGAATCGTCCGTTCAAAAGTTAATAAGTCCGGAAATTAAACAATTATCTCCAGTACCGATTGGATTAGCAATGCCGATGACGGAAGATCACCAATACTTACGGTTAAGCATTTTGCCAGAACTATTACAAACTGTGGCATACAACCAAGCGCGCGCGCAGCAGGATATCGCGTACTATGAAATTGGGTCTGTTTTTATTACAAATGAAGAGCAATTGACGAAACAACCAAATGAAGTGAAGCGACTGGCAGGAGCTTTGACAGGTAATTGGGTCGCACATAAATGGCAACAAGAGCATAAGCAGGTTGACTTTTTTGTCGTTAAAGGGATTATTGAAGGTTTAATGCGATTTTTAAACATTCCAATCCAGTGGAAACAAGATAAGGTACAAGATATGCATCCAGGTAGGTGTGCAGTTCTTACAGATGCGAATGATAGGAGAATCGGTTTTGTAGGTCAAATTCATCCGGCATTAGCAAAAAGTCTTGATTTAAAAGAAACATATGTTTTTGACTTAAACTTAGAAAGCATTATGAATCTAACAGATGATACTCCGAAGTATTCTGCCATTCCTAGATATCCATCTGTTATGCGTGATGCGGCCTTTATTGTCGATAAAGATATCGTTGCTTCAGACGTGCAAAAGAAAATAGAAGAAGTTGGTGCGCCTTTAGTTAAAAAAGTTGATATATTTGATGTTTATACTGGAGAGAATGTTGCGGAAGATAAAAAATCAATTGCATACAGCCTCCATTATCAGCATCCGGATAAAACGTTAAAAGATAAGGAAGTTGAAGCTTCATTTACAGAGGTTGTTCAACAAGTTTGTGAATCATTTAATGCGAAACTACGTATGTAAATGAGGAGAATAAAAAACCATTCCACTTTCGTATGTGGGATGGTTTTTTATTGATGATATTTTAAGAAGTTGGCTGTTTTACCAATTATTACTATATTGCATCGCTTTATTCGTGTTTGCAAAATGAACCTTTGCATATTCGTATAAAACTTCTTCGCCTTTTAAGCGAATTATTTTTGCAGCTAATTGATCAACTTTGTTCCCAGCACCTTTTAACAAAGGGAAGCCTAATTGATTAGATAGCTTGTCCATTTCTTTTAAAAAGCTTGCTCGTGCTATAACGGATGCAGCAGCTACAGCGATCGAATAACTTTCCGCCTTCGTTTTGAAAAGTGTATGGTTTAACAGCTTTTCGTTTTCAGAAGCCAAATAATTTTTATACACAATCGGCGTACAGAATTGATCGATAACAATCCCTTCATACGGTGCACTTTCAATCTTTTTGAGTAAGAGTTGAATTGCGTGATGGTGTAACATAGCCTTCATTTTCCCTTGTGACCAACCAGCCTTTTGTAATGAATTATACTTTTTGTTGTGCATAATTAAAAGCGAATACGGGATACCCTTAGTTGCAATTGCTTTAGCGAGCTCTAGCACATTCCTATCTGTTATTTTTTTAGAGTCTTGAATGCCCATCTGTTTTAATTGCTGTATTTGTTTTTGCTCTATATATACTGCCGCAACTGTTATTGGTCCAAAATAGTCGCCTGTACCTGATTCATCTGAACCGATATGATTTTTTTCAGCAAGGTTGGATGTCTGCTCGTCTTCGTTCGGCTGGTTAGCTGACTTTGTCTCCCCAATTTGTGCTATACCGTTCCATTTTGCTGCTTCTTTTTGTGCAGCATGGCCTTGGAACATAACTTTCCCTGATTTATAAGCAGTAATAACAGCATCGTCCGTTTTCGCTCGAAATACCGCTCCAGGGGGTGATGATACGAGCGTGTGATTGTACGCTTGTTCCATCTTTTTAATTGTTTCATTAGAGCAATGATATACGTTTTGCGGCATGTATTTTCTCCTCATTTCTTTCTTATTGTAAACTATAGCAAAAGAAAGAATAAAAATAAACAGCTTGATATACGATGATTGAGTCACGTATTTGTGGGTGTTATTTTAAGAAGTTAAAAAACCTCTCTTTGTATTCGTTAATTTTAGTATTGATTCCTACCGACCGCAGTAGAGTGGGAATAGCACGCGTCTGAAGTCCCCGCAGGAAGTGGTTTTCTTCCGAGGAGGCTGGAGCCGTGCCCGCGGAAAGCATCCACCTGCAGTGAAAATCAACGGTGTTATTCATGTGTATTTCGTTCGAAATAAAATTGATCACATATTATCTAGTTAGATTCGTGCATCTGTTCCCCCTCAAACATTTTACTCATACATATATGATTCACTTGAACCTATAAAATAAGCGGTTAATATGTCATAATATATTTGAGCAATGTTTGTTCGCTCATTCACTCTATACTAATTGCGAAAAATGGTTGTGATAAGACGATATGAGCTTTTCTTAACTATTTTTTGTAATTTACTTTCTTTCGCGTTTTATTGCTCCTGTTTACGAATGGAACAGCAAATTTAAGAAGTTCTCGAAGCTTATTAAATTGAGGTGTTGCCCATGGAAAGCGAAGTATAAGTCAAGACGGTAGCAACAGTGTAGGAAAAAACAGAATAATTGATACAAAAAGGGTGTTTTTCAAAAATTGAACTATCCACCTACAAATACGTGACTCAATCGCCCCGTTTTACAACGGTTTCCTAAAAGCTAGCTTTCATGTTAAGATAAAGTGTACTATTTTTTTATAGGAGGAAATGGTGTGACTGATCAAGAAAAAACCCGCATTACCGTAGAAATACATAAAAAAATGTATACGATCGTTGGGACAGAGTCACCGAACCATGTACAACAAATTGCCCGTCTTGTTGATGAAAAGATGCATGAGATCCAGAAGTCTAATGTATATTTAGATACAACACGATTGGCTGTACTTACTGCTGTCAATACAATGAATGATTACATAAAATTAAAAGAAGAGTATGAAACATTATTAAGTTTAATAGAAGAGGAAAGAGGATAAACGGAACATGGTGAATTTCATATTACTCGTTTTATTACTATTAGGTTTTCTTATTGGCTTAAAAAGAGGCTTTGTTCTACAGGTTTTTCATTTATTCGGTTTTATTGGTTCTTTTATTGTGGCTGTTATTTATTATAAAAAGCTTGCACCGAAAATTGCTTTGTGGATCCCATATCCAGACTTGACCGGTGACGGGACGTGGGCATTATTTTTGGATTCTTTACCGCTGGAAACCGCTTTTTATAATGCCGTTTCCTTTATTATCCTATTTTTTGCTGCAAAAATAGTTTTACAGATTGTTGCTTCAATGCTTGATTTTGTATCGTACATTCCAATAATAAGCTCGTTAAATAAAATTGGCGGGGCCGTCTTCGGATTTTTAGAAATGTATTTATATTTGTTTATTTTACTATATATATTTGCTTTAACCCCTGTATTGGTAATTCAAGACAAGATACAAGATTCATCGATCGCTTTATTTATGATCAAGCACACACCTTTTTTATCTGAAAAAATGAAATCGTTATGGTTTACTGATTTACTTGGACTATTACCATTTTAACAGGATGAATTTTTATCCAAGGAAATTAACATTTCCCTTATAAATAGGAAATGAAATAGAAAATATATAAATTAAGGACTGATTCAAGAAAGAATACACATTTGTTTGCTTTATGCAATGTCGTATAATTGAATCAGTTCTTTTCATGAAACGGGTATTACGTTTAAGAAAGTATGAATAAAAGCGGGTGATGGTCAATTGGAAAAAAATAAAAAAGACGTTATAAAGCTGCTTGAGACGATAGCCGTTTATCTCGAATTAAAAGGAGAAAATCCGTTTAAAATATCTGCATATCGAAAAGCTGCTGCAGCTTTGGAGCGCGATGAACGTTCTCTATCCGATATTGATGATTTCACTAAGATCAAAGGTGTTGGAAAAGGAACAAATACGGTTATTATAGATTATTTGCAAAATCACGAGTCAGAAACATTGCGCAATTTGGAGAAGGAGATTCCAGCTGGATTAATAGCGTTACTTCAGTTGCCGGGACTCGGCGGCAAAAAAATAGCAAAGCTGTATCAAGAGCTAGGCGTTGTTGATGGAGAAAGCTTGAAATCTGCTTGTGAAAATGGCCAAGTGGAAAAATTGGACGGATTCGGTAAAAAAACGAGCGAAAATATATTGCGAGCATTGTCTGAGCATAATAAACGACCAGAACGTTTGCCAATTGGAATTATGCTTCAAGCAGCAGAGAAAGTAGAAGCTTATTTAAAAACAGTGAGTGAAATAGATACGTTTTCTTTGGCAGGCAGCTTAAGACGCATGCGAGAAACGGTTAAAGATATCGATTTTATTATTGCAACGAAATCTCCGGATACTGTGCGGAAAAGATTACTTGAATTTAAAAATAATAAGGAAATTATAGCAAACGGGCCTACAAAAGTATCCGTCGTTATCGAAGATGTTTATACTATTTCTGTTGATTTTAGGATCGTTACTATTGAAGAGTTTGCAACGACATTGCATCATTTTACAGGTTCCAAAGAACATAATATCGGCATGCGTCAATTAGCCAAAATACGCGGAGAGAAAATCAATGAATACGGAATTGTGAAAGAAAGTACAAATGAAGTACTAACATTTCAATCCGAACGTGCATTTTTTAAGCATTTTGGCTTGCAATATGTCCCACCTGAGTTGCGAGAAAATAGAGGAGAGTTAGAGCAATTTAAATCACCTGTTCATTATATTGATAAAAGAGATATACGTGGGGATCTACATATGCATACGACGTGGAGTGATGGGGCACAATCGGTGCAAGAGATGGTGAATTATGCACGTTCTATTGGATATGAGTATATTGCGATAACAGACCATTCAAAAGCGTTAAAAGTAGCTAACGGCTTAAATGAAACGAGATTACGCAAGCAACGAGAAGAAATCAGTCGCTTAAATGAAAAATATTCAGATATTCATATATTTGCAGGTGTTGAAATGGATATTTTAGCGGACGGCTCATTAGATTTTACTTCAGACTTTTTAAAGGAAATGGATTTTGTAATTGGTGCGATACATTCAAGCTTCAATCAAACGGAAAAGCAAATTATGCATCGTTTATTTACTGCGTTAGAAAACCCGTATGTACACTTGATTGCTCATCCAACAGGGCGATTGATCGGGAGACGGAATAACTATGCAGTAAATATGGAATTACTTATTGAAAAGGCAATCGAAACAGAAACCGTCCTAGAAATAAATGCGAATCCGAACAGATTGGATTTATCTGCACATTGGGCAAAGGTTGCACAAGAAATGGGCGCTCTTCTAGCAATAAATACGGATGCACATAGTTATAATATGTTCTCGCATATGGAGTATGGTATTCGAACTGCGGTGCGCGGCTGGGTAAAGCAAGAAACCGTTATTAATACGTGGGAAAAAGATAAATTACAACAATTTTTAAATCGACATAAATAAGCGATATAAAGGAGATATACAGGAATGAATGAACGCATGCTCCGTGTTCTGGAATTTAACAAAATAACCGAGCAATTATCCAATGAAGCTGCTACATCAGTTGGTAAAGAGCTCTCGCTTCGCTTAACGCCGAACCGAAGCTTAAAAGCTGTTCAAAAATTACAAGACGAAACAGATGAAGCTGTTACGGTTTTGCGTTTAAATTTAAGCGTTCCTTTCGGAGGAATTACGGATATTCGACCGAGCTTAAAGCGCAGTGTCATAGGAGGGGTTTTGAATCCAAATGAGTGTCTTGAAATTGCAAACACGATATATGGAGGACGTAAAACAAAACAATTTATTGAAAAAATAGAAGCGGATATTTCCTTACTGAAGGAGCTCATCCAACAGATTGATCCATTACAACAATTGGAACAGCAAATTAAAAAATGTATCGATGATCAAGCAAATGTATTGGATCAAGCGTCCCCGAAATTACAAAGCATACGGAGTTCTATTCGTACGTATGAAGCCCGCATCCGAGAGAAATTGAACAGCTACATCCGAACGAAAAGTAAATTACTATCTGACGCAATTATTACAATTCGTAATGAACGGTATGTTTTGCCTGTAAAACACGAACATCGTAGCTCATTTGGTGGGATTGTTCACGATCAGTCTTCTTCTGGTCAAACTTTATTTATGGAACCAAATGCACTCGTCGAATTAAATAACGAATTACAAGCAGTCTCCGTTCAGGAAGAACAGGAAATCCAGGCTATATTATATAAATTAACAGAACAAATTGCAGAGCAACAGGATACACTTTATGAAAATGTAAAAGTATTAGGAGAAGCGGATTTTATTTTTGCACGAGCAAGATTGGCACAGAAGATGAAAGCAGCAATGCCAAAAATTAATGATGCCGGAATAATAAAAATGAAACAAGCCCGTCATCCACTTATTCCACATAGTGAAGTCGTCGCTAATGATATTGAAATAGGAAATGAGTTTCATACGATTGTAATTACTGGACCGAATACAGGTGGTAAAACAGTAACATTAAAAATGGTCGGTTTATGTACGTTAATGGCTCAGTCAGGCTTGCAAATCCCGGCGCTTGATGGATGTGAGCTATCTGTCTTCGATCATGTTTTTGCTGATATTGGAGATGAGCAATCCATTGAGCAAAACTTAAGTACATTTTCATCCCATATGACAAATATTGTTTCGATTATGGATCAAGTAAATGATCAATCGCTCGTTTTATTTGATGAGTTGGGAGCTGGCACGGACCCTCAAGAAGGTGCAGCGCTAGCTATGTCAATCTTAGATGAAGCAATGGAGAAGGGAGCTCGAGTGATTGCAACAACCCATTATCCAGAGCTTAAGGCTTATGGGTACAATAGAGATAAAGTTATTAATGCATCGGTAGAGTTTGACGTAGAGTCGTTACAGCCGACGTATCGATTATTAATTGGTGTCCCTGGTCGTAGCAACGCATTTGAAATATCGACAAGACTTGGGCTGAAGCAGTCGATAATCGAGCGAGCAAAAAATCATATAGGTATAGATTCTAAAAGCGTAGAGAGTATGATTTCTGCATTAGAACAATCAAAACGACAAGCAATAAAAGAATATGAAGATGCACACAACTTGTTGTTAGAAAGCGAAAAGCTAAAAGCAGACTTGGAACAAAAATGGAAACAATTTGATGAACAGCGAGAAGCATTGTATAAAAAGACAGAGGAAAAGGCTGAAAAAGCATTAACGAATGCGAGAGAACAAGCAGAAACAATCGTTAAAGAAATGCGTTTAAAGCAATCAAACAGTACAATGAAAGAACATGAATGGATAGAAGCCAAAAGATTACTAGACACATCGATGCCACGTCTATCGAATAGACAAGCAGATAACAATGTGGAACACAAAGATGAGATACTAAAGGAATTGCAAAAAAATGATGAGGTGCTCGTTAAAACGTTTAATCAGCAAGGAACTATTCTTGAGAAAATTAGCTCAAACGAATATTTTGTTCAAGTTGGAATGATGAAGTTGAAAATACAAAGACAGCACCTAAAGCCTTTGAAGAAAGAAACTACTTATGTAGAGAAGCAAACAACACCAATTAAAAGTCAAAGCTTAATAAAACCACAGCTGGATGTCAGAGGGCTACGCTATGAGGAAGCAATGCATGAACTAGAAAAGTATTTGGATAATGCATTATTATCGGGCTTCAATCAGGTTACGATTATCCATGGGAAAGGCACAGGAGCTTTGCGTAAAGGTGTTTTGAAAAATATTGAAAACCATCCACATATCTCAAGCTACCGAGTTGGTTCAATGAATGAAGGTGGGAGTGGAGTTACGATCGCAGAAATAAAATGAGGTGAGTACATGCTTGATCGACTAGCCAAAATATTGATTGGTGTCGCCATTCTATTTGTTATTATTGGCCTGTTTTATTGGATATTTATGATTTGATTTTTAATTCACATCGTACCTTCGAGAAGATCGATGTAACTATATTTATACGGGTTGTCACAAATAGTGCTTATCGGCATAGTGACAGCCCATTTTTTATTATGCACGTATTTTAGTGAGGACAACATTAAATAATTATTAAAAAGATTCAAATAATATAAAATAATCGGTATAATGGAAGTAAGCTTAAATTTGAGGAGGAAAATTCATGGATAACGTTCAGAGATGGCAAAAGTATTATCCAAAAGAAATTCCTGCACAACTGTCTTATGACGAGAAACCGTTACAACAGTTTCTTGAAGAAAGTGAAAAACGTTACAAAGATAAGCCAGCATTACATTTTATGGGCAAGACATTATCGTTTACAGATGTTTTAAGCGAAGCAAAAAAACTTGCAAGCTACTTACAATCATTAGGCTTGAATAAAAATGATCGGGTTGCGATAATGCTGCCAAATTGTCCGCAAGCAGTAATCAGTTATTACGGGGCTTTAATGGCAGGCGGTATTGTAGTGCAAACAAATCCGCTCTATACAGAAAGAGAACTTGAATATCAATTAAAAGATTCAGGTGCAACGATCATCATTTGTCTTGATATTTTACTTCCACGAACAAATAAAGTGAAAAACGGTACGGACATTAAGCATGTTATTGTCACAGGAATAAAGGAATATTTGCCTTTTCCTAAAAACATAATATATCCATTTATTCAGAAGCGACAATACAATATGGTTGTAAAAGTAGTAGAAAATGAAAATACCCATGCTTGGATGTCAATAATGAAAAAGGCGAGTAGCACGCATCGCATCATAGATGTCAATCCTAAAGAAGATATAGCATTACTACAATATACAGGTGGTACAACCGGACTACCAAAGGGAGCAATGTTAACCCACTACAATTTAGTTGCTAATGTGCAAATGTGCCAAGCATGGCTTTATAAAATAGAAGAAGGAAAGGAAGTTATTTTAGGTGTTTTGCCTTTTTTTCACGTATATGGAATGACTACTGTAATGAACTTGTCCATTATGCTCGGAGGGAAAATGGTCTTACTCCCTAAATTTGAACCTGAGCAAGTATTAAAAGTAATTCATAAACAAAACGTCACTTTATTCCCTGGTGCCCCAACGATCTACATCAGTTTACTAAACCATCCAGAAATAAAAGATTATGATTTATCCTCCGTTGAAGCATGTATTAGTGGATCAGCCCCTCTACCTTCAGAAATTCAAGAGCAATTTGAACGTATAACAGGCGGAAGATTAGTAGAAGGGTATGGGTTAACTGAAACATCTCCAGTTACACACGCAAATTTCCTATGGACGAACCGAGTTAATGGCAGTATTGGAGTACCGTGGCCCGATACCGATTCAAAAATTGTAAAGCCAGGTACTATAGAAGAATTAGAGGTTGGTGAAATCGGTGAAGTAGCGATTAGCGGACCACAAGTAATGAAGGGCTATTGGAAAAATGAAGAAGAAACAGCTGCCGTGTTAAAAGCTGGTTGGCTTCTAACAGGTGATATGGGATATATGGATGAGAATGGGTATTTTTATATTGTTGACCGTAAGTCAGATATGATTATCGCTGGTGGCTACAATATTTATCCCCGTGAGGTTGAAGAAGTGTTATATGAACACGAAGGGATTCAAGAAGCATCGGTAGTCGGTGTACCAGATGATTACCGCGGTGAGACGGTTATGGCATTTATCGTATTAAAGCCTGGGTATAAATTAACCGAAGAGGAATTAGATATATACTGTCGAGAAAATTTAGCTGCTTATAAAATTCCTAGAATATATTCGTTTAAAGAAGAACTACCCAAAACAGCAGTTGGAAAAGTGCTAAAAAGAGAGCTTATTAAAGTGTATAAAAAAGAAAACGAATCACAGGCCAATAAAGTCTAATAAATAGAAATATTGACACAATTATTGTCCGTAGCTACAATAGTAATGAATGATTATTCATTCATTGTCCATAAAGAAATAAGGAGTTCAAGATGAAAAAAAACAAACCAAAATACAAGCAAATTATCGATGCTGCAATTGAAGTAATTGCTGAGAACGGTTATTACGCTTCACAAGTATCAAAAATAGCACAAAAAGCGAATGTAGCGGATGGCACAATATATTTATATTTCGATAATAAGGAAGATATTCTCGTTTCCCTCTTTAAAGAATATATGGGGCAATTTATAGAAAAAATTCAGCATAGCATTAACCTCGAGCAAAGTGCGAGCCAAAAACTGTTCACGCTAATTGAAATGCATTTTAGCCAGCTTGCAGAAAATCATCATCTTGCAACAGTTACCCAATTGGAGCTCAGACAATCCAATCTTGAATTACGCATGCAAATTAATAACGTATTAAAGCCTTATTTGAAAGTTATTGATTCGATTATTGTTGAAGGAATTAATGAGGGGAGTTTTCGAAAAGATATAAACCGAACTATTATTCGGCAGATGATTTTTGGTACGTTAGATGAAACAGTAACGACATGGGTGATGAAAGAACGAAAATATGATTTAGTGGATCAGGCAACAGGTGTTCATCAATTAATTATGGGTGGCCTCGTAAACAAATAACAAATAGTGCCACCTATACATAAATTCTGTTACTATGGAAATATGAGGAGGCTAGAAGATGAGTACTATTGGATTTGAAGTTAAAGACAATATTGCCATTTTGACGATTCAACATCCACCGGCAAACGCACTGTCGACACACGTATTTAATCATCTTTCTGCAGCATTAGACAAAGTTGAACAACACTCTAATTTGAAAGTTGTTATTATTCGAGGTGACGACCGGTTCTTTTCTGCTGGTGCTGATATTAAAGAATTTACTGCCTTGCAAAATTCAGCAGCATTTCAGTCTATGGCTGAAAAAACACAACGATTGTTTAATCGAATGGAACAGTTTCATATCCCAATCATTGCTGCGATTCACGGTGCTGCTCTTGGGGGAGGATTGGAATTGGCGATGGCCTGTCATATTCGATTTGTGACGGAAACAGCAAAGCTAGGACTACCAGAATTAACACTAGGCATAATTCCAGGATTTGCTGGTACCCAACGTTTGCCAGCATATGTTGGGACAGCGAAGGCGTACGAAATGATTCTTAGTGGCGAATCAATAACCGGACGTGAAGCCTCATCTTTAGGGCTAGTTAACCAAGCTGTACCTGACAGTGAACTTATGGAGACGACGATGAAGCTTGCAGAGAAAATTGCTGCGAAAAGTCTGCCTTCTATACAACGGATTATGGAGCTGATTTCATATTCGAAGTCAGAATCCTTCGACGCTGGCGTTCAAGCAGAAGCTAACGCATTTGGTACTATTTTTGCTTCAGACGACGCTAAGGAAGGTGTACAGGCATTTCTTGAAAAACGTAAACCAAACTTCAAAAACAACTAAAAACCTAATGGATAGTGGAGGTCGTTTAATTTGGATATTTATGTATTATTGAAGCAAACGTTTGATACAGAAGATAAGATCGTTGTACACGATGGTCAAATTGAAGAAGATGACGCAGAATTTATTATTAATCCTTATGATGAATATGCGATTGAAGAAGCGATAACACAAAGAGATGCACATGGTGGAGAAGTTACCGTCGTGACGGTAGGTGGAGAAGATTCAGAAAAACAATTGCGTACTGCTTTAGCTATGGGCGCAGATAAAGCAGTTCTAATTAATACAGAAGAGGACTTAGATTATGGGGATGCTTTCACTACTACCCAAATTTTGAAAGCGTTTTTTGAAGATAAAGAAGCCGATTTGATTTTAGCAGGAAATGTTGCGATAGATGAAGCAAGTGGTCAAGTAGGACCGCGGTTGGCTGAACAGCTTGGCATTTCCTGTGTAACAACGATTGTTGATTTAAAAATTGATGGTAATGTAGTGTCTATCGATAAGGATGTTGAAGGTGATATTGAGAAAATTGAAACATCTTTACCATTGCTCGTAACTTGTCAGCAAGGATTAAATGAACCAAGATATCCTTCGTTGCCAGGGATTATGAAAGCAAAAAAGAAGCCTTTAGAAGAGCTTGAGTTGGATGATTTAGATTTAGATGAGGATGACGTACAAGCAAAAACGAAGACCGTTCACATTTTTCTCCCGCCTGAAAAAGAAGCTGGAAAAATACTTGAAGGTGAAGCAAATGAACAAGTACAGCAGTTAGTATCTTTATTAAAAAACGAAGCAAAAGTATTGTAGTTCAGGTTTATAGAAAGGGGTCTTACAATGAGTGATAAAATGATTGTTATTGGGGAAACAAAAGAAGGTCAAGTACGCAATGTTACATTTGAAGCGATTGCAGCTGCCAAGAAAGTAAAACCATCTAGCGAAATTATCGGAATCCTCTTTGGAGAAGGTGACGAAAAAGACGAAGCACAAGAGATGATTTATTATGGCGCAAATCGGGTCATAACGTTAAAGCACGAGCGACTTGCTAATTATACACCGGATGGATATACGGAAGCAGTAATGAAAATTATTAAAGAAGAAGAGCCAACTGGAATTATTATGGGACATACGGCAATTGGAAAAGACTTAACCCCTAAGATTGCGAGTAAATTAAACAGTGGTTTAATCTCGGACGTGACAGAAATCAACATGGAAGATGAAGGACTCAGTTTTACAAGACCTATTTATTCGGGTAAGGCATTTGAAAAGAAAATTTTAACGGATGGCATTCTCTTTTTTACAATCCGTCCTAATAACATTGCTATGTTGCCGCGAGAAGAAAATAGAGAAGGGTCTATACTTCAAAAGGAAGTAGAAATAGCTGATTTGCGAACTGTAATTAAAGAAGTTATTCGTAAGTCGAGCGACGGGGTGGATATGTCCGAAGCGAATGTTGTAGTCGCAGGTGGGCGTGGCGTGAAAAGTAAAGAGGGCTTTGAACCGCTTTATGAACTGGCCAACGTATTAGGCGGCGCTGTAGGAGCTTCTAGAGGTGCTTGTGACGCTGGGTATTGTGATTACTCGTTACAAATTGGTCAAACTGGAAAAGTAATTACACCCGATTTATATATTGCGTGTGGAATTTCCGGTGCGATTCAACATTTAGCTGGGATGTCAAATTCAAAAGTAATTGTCGCAATTAATAAAGACCCAGAGGCAAATATTTTTAAAATCGCTGACTATGGGATCGTTGGAGATTTATTTGAAGTTATTCCATTACTTATTGAAAAATTGCAGAACATCAAACAGTAGAATCGCTAAAATACATTGTTGATTTGTATAAGCAAAGTATTAGCAAGGGAATACTAACGATGATATAATCAGTACAGATTGAATGATAGATTGGAGGAATTAATAATGGCAATAGTAGATGTAACTGATCAAGACTTTGCAAAGGAAACTTCTGAAGGTCTCGTTTTAGCGGACTTTTGGGCACCTTGGTGTGGCCCTTGTAAAATGATTGCTCCTGTTTTAGAAGAGATCGATGGAGACATGAGCGATCAAGTGAAAATTGTTAAATTAAACGTGGATGATAACCAAGAAACAGCTGGTCAATACGGTGTTATGAGTATTCCTACATTATTACTAATGAAGGACGGCAACGTAGTGGATCAAGTTGTTGGTTTTCAGCCGAAAGAAGCGCTTGTTGAATTAATTAATAAACATGCGTAATAGATAGCTAATATAGCTAATAGACAATATCGTAGAGATAAATCCCTTGTTACTTTGGTGGCAAGGGATTATCTTTAACTTTTTTCAGAGGAAGTATAATAGGATGAATGCACTCATTAAAGAAAAGTTAGCGATCGTTCCGATGAAACCAGGTTGTTATTTAATGAAAAATACGCAAGGTACAATTATTTATGTTGGAAAGTCTAAAACTTTAAGGAATCGATTAAGATCTTATTTCACAGGCGCACACGATAAAAAAACGCAGCGACTTGTACTCGAGATAACTGACTTCGAATATATTGTAACAAATACAGAGATCGATGCTCTTATTTTAGAGATGAACTTAATAAAAAAGTACGACCCAAAATACAATGTCATGCTGAAGGATGATAAATCGTATCCATACTTAAAGATTACTTCGGAAAGACATCCGCGCCTTTTAATTACACGTAAAATAAAAAAAGACAACGGGAAATATTTTGGTCCTTATCCGAACGTAATCGCCGCAAGGGAAACAAAGAAATTACTTGATCGATTATATCCGCTAAGAAAATGCAATAATCCACCTGGAAGGTATTGCTTGTATTATCATATGGGTCAGTGTCTAGCTTGTAGTGAGAATACCGCATCAAAGGAAGAATATGCAAGGATAGTACAGGATATTAGTTCATTTTTACATGGTGGATATAGGGAAATAAAAGCAGAAATAAAGTCGAAAATGATGGAAGCAAGTGATCAACTTCAATTTGAACGTGCGAAAGAATTAAGGGATCAATTGACACACATTGATGCGGTGATGGAGAAACAAAAAGTTACCCTAAACGAACAAGTTGATATAGATATTTTTGGATTCAACTTTAATAAAGGGTGGATGTGTGTACAGGTGTTTTTTATCCGACAAGGTAAATTAATCGAACGTGATGGAGCCATAATCCCTTTTTACGGGGAGGCTAGCGAAGCGTTTATTAGCTATATCGGTCAATTTTATTTGCACCAAAATCATTTGAAGCCAAAGCAGATTTTATTGCCAATCGGTTCCAATGCCGATTTATTAAAAGAGTTACTTCAAACGGAAGTTCATACGCCATTTCGTGGACAAAAAAAGGAATTGGTTGAGCTAGCAATGAAAAATGCAGGAATCGCTCTTCAAGAAAAATTTACGTTAATTGAACGTGACGAAGAACGGACGATTCAAGCTGTAGAACAATTAGGAGAATTGCTAAATATCGAGACACCCCTTCGTATTGAAGCATTTGACAACTCAAATATACAAGGGACAGACCCTGTCTCTGCGATGGTTGTATTTATTGACGGAAGAGCACACAAAAATGAGTATCGTAAATATAAAATAAAAGATGTTGAAGGGCCTAATGATTATGATACGATGCGATCTGTAATCCGCCGCAGATATACACGTGTAGTAAAAGAAAAGCTACCTTTGCCGAACTTAATTATTGTAGATGGCGGGAAAGGACAGATGAGTGTAGCAAAAGATGTGTTGGAAAATGAACTTGGACTCGATATACCGCTCTGTGGCTTAGTAAAGGATGAAAAGCATAAAACAGGGGAGTTGTTATATGGAGAGCCGCCTTTTCCAGTTACTTTAGAACGAAGATCACACGTGTTTTATCTCGTTCAACGTATTCAAGATGAAGTACATCGATTTGCGATTTCGTTTCACCGACAATTAAGAAGTAAAGGACTTATTCAATCCGAGTTGGATCATATTGAGGGAGTGGGTGAAAAAAGAAGAAATTTATTACTAAGCCACTTTCAGACGATAGAGAATATTAAAAATGCTTCAATTGAAGACTTTACAAAGCTAGGTATACCAAAGAACATTGCAGAAAATATTCGTGAACATGTAACTAAGAAAAAAACAGAAGAATCATAAGCGACCTTTGATTCTTCTGAAGTATAATTTTTTATAACATTACGTATATATTACTTGAAATTGAACGAGAAAAAGATTTTGATTAATGTCTTCTTGGCACTCACAGCCTCTTTCGGAAATAATTTCAATAGCTTCGGCTAAAAACCCTGCTTCTAAACGGAATTCTGTATCGATCGGCGCTTTTATCCGTTGAACGATTGCATCAGACATGAGTTGAAATGTTAAATGTTTTTTCTTTTCTTTTATAAGCTCGAGCCGACCCCAGCCTAATTTATTATATATATTAAAAATATCATCCAATGTTTGCACGTTCATTTTCCTTGCTAAATTTCTCCCCATAAAATATAAAAGCGTGTGTGCTTCCGTTCCTAATAGATCAGGTAAGCTTACGTAGCGCAAGACATCATACCCTGCACCCTGTGTATGAAATGAGTCAAGTAAAGAGATAGAAAGAGGATTTTCTTTTATCGGCATGAATGTCATCCTTTCTAACGGATTTGTATAGTAATGTTACACCATTATATCACAGTTCCTTATTTAATTATGTACGGATTGTACAAACGATTGAGTCAAGTATTTGTGGGTGTTAGTTTAAGAAGTTAAAAAAACTCTCTTTGTATTCGTTAATTTTAGTATTGATTCCTACCGACCGCAGTAGATATACACTACGCTTTCCGTACCCGCGGAAAGCATCCACCTGCAGTGAAAATCAACGGTGTTATTCATGTGTATATCGTTCGAAGTAAAATTAATCACATATTATCTAGTTAGATTCGTGCATCTGTTCCCCCACAAACATTTTACTCATACTGTACAAGCTTATTGAGTAAATGTATTTGTGCGTGAATATACAATCTTAAAAAATACTATTTTTATAAAGGTGAAACTATTTTTTAACTATGGTTCGGATCTTGATGATGACATATACAAGCCTCTCGTTGAGGCATTGTCCATGTAAAGCGAGTGTCATCCATGTATGGGTAAGTAAGCCTTTTTTTACTATATAAAGTGAATGACAAATAAATGGTTCATATGTTCTCCCTACAAACTTTTTACCCCTACATACAATCTATGCATACTTAATAAATAAAAATCATTTATTTTTCATACAATAAAGCTAGTCCTTTTCTTGACGCTTTATACAGATAGAAGTACAATAAATGTGTTACAATTTGTACATTTTATAAATGAAACAGGAAGTTCTTTTTCCTGGAAAGCGTACTATCTTTTTAGTGGCTGTGCATTGGCACACAAAACATACTATATAAATAAGGAGGGAGTTACGCACATGGAACATCGTGAGTTTTTTTACAGAAGATTACATTCACTGTTAGGTGTTATACCGATTGGAATTTTTGTCGTTCAGCATCTAGTGGTGAACCACTTTGCCGTATATGGGGAAGAGAGCTTTAATAAAGCAGCTAATTTTATGGCAAATTTACCATTTGTACTCGCTTTGGAAACGTTTGTAATTTACTTGCCAATTTTGTTTCATGCAATTTTAGGAGTTTATATTGTGTTTGTAACTCGGAATAATCCAAAAAGTTATGGGTATTTTCGTAACTGGATGTTTTTATTGCAACGAGTTACAGGAATTATTACGCTTATTTTTATTGCATGGCACGTTTGGGAAACCCGTATACAAATTGGTATGGGAAATGCCGAGTTAAATTATAGCTTGATGGAAAATATTCTGTCGAACCCTGTAATGTTTTGGTTTTATATTGTCGGCATTATTTCAACTGTATTTCACTTAGCTAACGGCTTATGGAGCTTTTCTGTAACATGGGGTATTGCCCAATCTCCAAAATCGCAGCAAATTGTTACATACGCGACTGTTATTGTGTTTTTAGTTGTTAGTTATATCGGTGTAAGAACAATTATTCAATTTGGTTTAGGTATTTGATGTTAGTTTTTTATTTAGAGGAGGGAGTATCACTATGAGTAAACGAAAAGTCGTTGTAGTAGGTGGCGGACTTGCTGGCTTAATGGCAACGATAAAAGCTGCTGAAGCAGGAGTCAGTGTAGACTTATTCTCAATTGTTCCTGTAAAACGCTCTCACTCTGTATGTGCCCAAGGTGGGATTAATGGTGCAGTAAATACAAAAGGTGAAGGGGATTCACCAGCAATTCACTTTGATGATACCGTATACGGTGGGGACTTCCTTGCGAACCAACCCCCAGTAAAGGCAATGTGTGAAGCGGCACCAAGTATTATTCATATGTTAGATCGTATGGGTGTAATGTTTAACCGTACCCCTGAAGGTTTATTGGATTTCAGACGTTTTGGGGGAACACAGCATCATCGTACAGCATATGCAGGTGCAACTACAGGTCAGCAATTATTATATGCGCTTGATGAACAAGTAAGAAGGTACGAGGTTGAAGGATTAGTAACGAAATATGAAAGCTGGGAGTTTCTCGGAGCTGTTATTGACGATGAAGGAGTAGGCAGAGGGATTGTGGCGCAAAATATTAAGTCACATGAAATTAAATCATTTCCTTCAGATGCAACTATAATGGCTACTGGTGGCCCAGGAATTATTTTTGGTAAATCAACAAACTCCGTTATTAATACTGGCTCAGCAGCTAGCATTTTATATCAGCAAGGAGTTAAGTATGCAAATGGCGAGTTCATTCAAATTCATCCAACCGCAATCCCAGGCGATGATAAATTACGTCTTATGAGTGAGTCTGCACGTGGAGAAGGTGGACGTGTTTGGACGTACAAAGATGGGGAGCCATGGTATTTCTTAGAGGAAAAATACCCAGCATATGGCAACCTTGTTCCACGTGATATAGCAACACGTGAAATATTTGATGTCTGTGTGAATCAAAAGCTAGGTATTAATGGAGAAAACATGGTTTATTTAGATCTTTCTCATAAGGATCCAAAAGAACTTGACATTAAGCTTGGCGGGATTATTGAAATTTATGAAAAGTTTGTTGGAGAAGACCCACGGAAAGTTCCAATGAAAATATTCCCTGCTGTTCACTACTCAATGGGCGGCATGTGGGTAGATTACGAACAAATGACAAATATTCCAGGGATTTTTGCTGCGGGAGAATGTGACTATTCTCAGCACGGCGCAAACCGTTTAGGAGCTAACTCTTTGCTATCCGCGATATACGGAGGTATGGTAGCAGGTCCAAACGCCATTAAATATATTGACGGCTTGGAAAAGCATGTTGAAGATATTTCTGCTGACTTATTTGAAAGTCGAGTAAAAGAAGAAGAAGAAAAATTTGAAGCAATGTTAAAGATGGACGGGGGCGAGAATGCCTATCAGCTTCATAAAGAGCTTGGTGAGTGGATGACCGATAACGTTACGGTTGTACGTGAAAACGAGCGTTTATTAAAAACAGATGAAAAGCTTCAAGAGTTGCTTGAACGTTGGGAAAATATTAGCATTAATGATACATCGCGCTGGAGCAACCAAGGAGTTATGTTTACAAGACAATTGAAAAACATGATTCATCTGGCTCGAGTTATTACATTAGGTGCATATAATCGTAACGAAAGCCGTGGTGCACATTACAAGCCAGAGTTCCCAGAGAGAAACGATGATGAATTTCTTAAAACAACAATTGCAACTTTTGATAGCGAAAAGCAAGCACCCGTCCTTACGTATGAAGATGTAGATACTTCATTAATCCCGCCGCGTGCTAGGGATTATTCGAAAAAAAGCGAAGGGAGTAAATCATAATGGCTGAAGCAAAAACGGTTACTTTTATTATAACTCGTCAAGACGGCCCGGATTCTGCTCCTTATGAAGAAACATTTCATGTCCCATATCGAAAAAACATGAACGTTATTTCAGGGTTAATGGAAATTCAAAAAAACCCTGTAAACGCTAAAGGGGAAAGTACAACTCCTGTTCATTGGGATATGAACTGTTTGGAGGAAGTATGTGGAGCATGCTCTATGGTAATTAATGGAACTGCTCGACAGTCTTGTGCTGCATTAGTTGATCAGCTTGAACAGCCTATTCGACTAGCACCTATGTCGACATTTCCTGTCATTCGTGATTTAATCGTAGATCGTGAACGCATGTTTGATGCATTAAAACAAATTAAAGCGTGGATACCGATTGATGGTACGTACGATCTTGGCCCTGGGCCACGAATGCCAGAGAAAAAGCGTCAGTGGGCATATGAGCTTTCAAAGTGTATGACTTGCGGTGTATGTTTAGAAGCTTGTCCGAATGTAAATGATAAATCCAACTTTATTGGACCAGCAGCACTATCACAAGCTCGTCTATTTAATGCACACCCAACTGGTGAAATGAATAAAAGTGAACGATTGGATGGATTAATGGAAGAAGGTGGACTTGCAGGATGTGGTAATGCACAAAACTGTGTGCAAGTATGTCCTAAAGGGATTCCATTAACAACGTCAATTGCAGCGATGAACCGTGCTACGACAGTCCAATCATTTAAAAACTTCTTCGGCAGTGATAATGCACATTAACAGAATTAAAGCACTTGTTAATTGATAACAAATATATATTAGAGAATAAAAACCGACTTTCACAAAAAGAAAGTCGGTTTTATTTAGAGCTTTAATTCGCCCATGCGAATTAGCTCAACTACAGCTTGAGAACGCCCCTTGACACCCAATTTTTGCATAGCATTTGAAATATGGTTACGGACAGTTTTTTCAGATATGAACAATTCTTGGGCAATTTCCTTTGTTGTTTTGTCTTGTACGAGGATTTCGAATACTTCTTTTTCACGTTTCGTTAAAAGTTTCTTAGGCTTATATTCGTCGGTGTCCTTCAAATGTTAACCCCTCCTTGCTGTCATAGAGATGCAGTTTGAAGGGTAATTATTTAGTCATTATAGCTTATGAAAGTAAATCACAAACAGTGCGTCAAATTTCATGAAGAATTTGAAAGTCCATTTCTGACTAATTATACGTCCGAAAATTAAAAGCCTTGATGATATCACCTATAACGTAACGGCCACCTTCTTCAACGCCATTAAAAATTTTGTAAACGATGTTACACGTATTTAAGCTTTTTCCATATCGTACTATATGAACTAATCTATTATTAAAAATCAATTATATTATGTAAAGAAAACGTCATACATTCATTGATTCATAAACGATATAAAATAAAAAAACGTGTCGTAATATGTTAAAATAAAATACGTATTGTTTACTATCATTCGATTATCGTACGCTAACCTTCGCTAAAACATCATATTGTAAGACCTGCTTTGATATGTCCAAAGAAAGATAATTAAATAGTAAGATATCTTGGAAGAAATGTGAACGCTGATTAGCAGCCACGTTTATGCGTACAATCTTTGAATCGAAGTCGCTATGGAGCCACTAACATCTAGGGTCGAATATCAAGGTGTACAGCCTACGTGTTTGAAGGTCAAAACGTACACTGGGAAACTGCGGTTATGACCGCAAGGAGAATAAGAATTGTCCCAAATGATCCTGAGACAATTATCTAGGAACATCACAGAGCGTCCAAGTGATTGAAATATGAGGTCATTCATTTACAAATCAGAGCACAAACTGAGTTGTTTTTCCTTGCAGGCGGCGACTCCAGCGAAAGCAGCATGAGTCTTGAGACACCAGAGTGAGCGCTCTTTTGCGAGCGAGGGGCTCAAGCCGTGCCCGCGGAAAGCGTCCACCTGCAGCGTAAGATAACGGAGTTATAAAGTCGGTATAACTCAAAAATGAATCAGAATAAATAGGCTACGATTAATGCCTAAATATACTATACAAGGAGAAGCTCGGGTGAAAGATGAACTGCAAAACGAGATAATTATTGACTTAGAGAAGAAATTACGCAACATTTCCCGGACGATAAAATTGAGCGGAAGAAAAATATTGAAAAACTATCCAATTACGTCACCTCAGTTTGTCGCTCTACAAGTGTTAACTGAAAACCACGGTATGACGATCGGCGAATTGTGTCATAAAATCGGATTAGCATTTAGTACGACAACAGATTTAGTGGATCGCATGGAAAAGAATGGATTAGTTGAACGGATGAGAGATACCGTTGATAGACGTGTTGTTCGTATTCGGGTTTTAAGTAAAGGCGATCTAATTATTCGTGAAGTTATTGAAAAAAGACAGCAATACTTAAAAGAAATACTTCATACATTTCCCAATGAAAAAACGCAACAACTTAACGCATTGCTTTACGAGCTATACAACGAAATGGAAAATTACAACAAAGAAATAAGGTGAGTGTTTGAAAGAGCCAATAGGAGTTATTGATTCAGGGGTTGGAGGTCTTACGGTAGCTTATGAGCTTATTCGACAGTTGCCAAAGGAAAACATCGTATATTTAGGGGATACACTACGTTGTCCGTATGGTCCGCGTTCCCAACAAGAAGTACAACAATTCACGTGGGAAATGGTTCATTTTTTATTAAACAAAAATATAAAAATGCTTATAATTGCTTGCAATACAGCTACTGCATTTACATTAGAACAAATTCAAAAGGCCGTATCTATTCCAGTGCTTGGTGTTATTCAACCAGGAGCACGTGCCGCAATTAATGTAACGAAAAATAATCATGTTGCAATTATTGCTACAGAAGGAACGATAACGAGCAATGCGTATCCACATGTACTAAAAAACATTAATCCTGAATTACAAGTTTATTCTCTTGCTTGTCCACTGTTAGTCCCAATGGTAGAACAAGGGATTTTGAATGGACAAGAAGCAGAATATATTGTTATTAAATCATTAGCGGAACTGCGCAAAAATAACTTAATTGATACGTTAATATTAGGGTGCACACATTACCCGATCATTCAGCACGTTATTAAAAAAGTAATGGACGAACGTGTCTCCATCATATCATCAGGCGAAGAGACGGCGAGAGAGGCGAGTGCTATCCTAGACTATAGTCGCATGCGATATACTGGAAGCAAACTTCCAACCCATCAATTCTTCACAACAGGGGATCTCTCTCAATTTAAAAACGTGTATAGTAAGATTTTTAATAGTGAAATCAATGAAGTGCAACCTGCATTGATGAGGCAAATCGTTTTAAATTAGTTTATAGTTTGCAGCATATACTGTGAAAAAAGTTCCATTTCGCATCCATTATAGTTGGTCTAAATTTCAAAGAAGCTCGTATACATAATAGTACAAACCATCATAGGAGGGGTATGACATGAAGAGAAGGATACGTGTACTATTATGTTTATTTACGGCCTTAATAATCCTATTATCCGGGTGCTTTAAAGGGGAACAATCGATGGAGGAAATAGATGTGCCAAAGGCTACAGGGACAGTAAATAAAAAGGAAAGTGAGCCGATAAATGACGATGCAATCGATGCAGGACAAGAGCTGAATGAAGAACAAGTAACAGAAACGGCTCCAAGACAGCTTTATTTACTAGATGCAAATGGAATGGTTGCCGCCCAAACTCTTGAATTGCCTCAGCTTGAATCGAAAGAAGTTGCTACACAAGTGCTTTCATACTTAGTTAAGGATGGCCCTGTATCATCTATACTTCCAAATGGATTTGAGGCAGTACTTCCAGCAGGAACAGAAGTGCTTGGCTTAAATTTAAAAGAAGATGGCACATTAATTGTTGATCTATCAAAAGAATTTGCGAACTATAAAGCAGAAGATGAATTAAAAGTTTTACAAGCAATGACATTTACATTAACTCAGTTTGATAATGTAGAACGATTAAAATTACGGATAAATGGTGAGGATCAAACTGAAATGCCTGTAAACGGGACACCTATTTCAGAAGGGTACTCTCGAGCTAACGGAATTAACATCATTCATTCCGATACAGTAGACTTACTTAATAGCGAAGCAGTAACAATGTATTATCCTGCTGAATACAATAATAATCGCTATTTTGTCCCTGTTACACAATATGTAGAAGGTAAAAACGAAGAAAAACTTAATTCTATAGTAAACCGGTTGCTGAAGGGATCGATGTATGATACGAATGTCCTGCACGTATTCAATTCGAAGACGTCACTGATTCATGAGCCGACATTAAAAAACGGTACATTAGAGCTCATTTTCAACGAAGGAATTCTTAAAGATAAAGAAAAAAGAGTGATTGCAGATGAAGTCGTGGAGACGCTTGTTCGCACCTTGACTGAGCAACAAGAAGTTGAAGCTATTGATATAAAAGTAGAAAATATAGATGCGCTCGTAAATGAAAACGGAGAAGTATATAATGAACCTGTGACAAATAAAACATTCCCCACTACAAAAAAATTATAAAAGAGGCGATTTATTCCAAGCCTCTTTTTTATGTCTTTATTTAAGGTAAACGATCGACTCAATTGGGTGAAATTAAGTGAACCAATACGTAGCTAAATTTATAATTCGGTATGAGTAAAAGGTTTGTGGGGGAACACATGCACGAATCTAACTAGATAATATGTGATTAATTTTACTTCGAACGGTATACACATGAATAACACCGTTGATTTTCACTGCAGGTGGATGCTTTCCGCGGGCACGGCTTCAGCCTCCTCGGAAAGCGTAGTGTATATCTACTGCGGTCGGTAGGAATCAATACTAAAATTAACGAATACAAAGAGAGTTTTTTTAACTTCTTAAACTAACACCCACAAATACTTGACTCAATCTATAATTCGTTGAAAATGTTTCTTTTTCGTAAAGTATGGTAAACTATTTGTTGGATTAGGAGGAATTACATATGAGAATTGATGAGCGACAAAATAAACAATTGAGACCAATAAAAATAACGGCCGATTACATTAAGCATCCAGAAGGGTCTGTATTAATTGAAATGGGTGACACAAAAGTTATCTGTAATGCTAGTATTGAAAATAAAGTACCACCTTTCATGCGCGGACAAAATAAAGGGTGGATCACTGCTGAGTATGCAATGCTTCCAAGAGCAACAGAGCAAAGAAATATAAGAGAAGCATCCCGTGGAAAAATTGGCGGAAGAACGATGGAAATCCAACGACTTATCGGGAGAGCATTGCGTTCTGTCGTTGATTTAAATAAAATAGGAGAACGTACAGTTTGGATCGATTGCGACGTTATTCAAGCGGATGGCGGTACAAGAACAGCTTCGATTACCGGAGCATTTGTAGCAATGGTACTTGCCTTCGGGAAAATGATAGATGCAGGTACAATTGAAAAAATGCCTGTTACTCAGTTTTTAGGAGCTGTTTCTGTAGGAGTTTTATCGAATAAATCAGTCGTACTGGATTTGAATTATGTGGAAGACGCTCAAGCTGAAGTCGATATGAACATTGTTATGACAGGATCGCAAGAATTTGTAGAGATTCAAGGTACAGGTGAAGAATCCACCTTCTCACACGCGCAATTATTAACGATGCTTGATTATGCAACTGCAGGTATAGAACAAATATTTAATGTACAAAAAGAAGTATTAGGTGATTTATCGAAACAAGTAGGACAATAATATTTTTAATTAGGTGAAGGGTATGGAACACGTATTAGTTGCTACAAAAAACAAGGGGAAAGCGATCGAGTTTCAACAGCTTTTCCAAAAATATGGTAGGAAGTCAAAATCCTTGTTAGATATAGACGGTAATATTCCTGATATAGAGGAAACAGGGGAGACGTTTGAAGAAAACGCAAAAATTAAAGCTGAAACAATATCAAACTTACTGCAAACGACAGTATTAGCAGATGATTCTGGGCTAATTATAGATGCTCTAAATGGAAGTCCAGGTGTATTCTCTGCTCGATATGCGGGTGAAAATTCAACCGATCAAGCAAATATTGATAAAGTAATGAATGAAATGATCCATATTCCCGAAAATGAAAGATCCGCTCGATTTATTTGTGTAATTGCTGTTGCTGTACCTGGAAAAGACACTTTTTTTCGGACAGGTGTATGCGAAGGTCGGATTGCATTTAAGCAGTCTGGAGCAAATGGGTTTGGATATGATCCAATATTTATACCTCAAGACTTTGAGCGAACGATGGCAGAGCTAACAAGCGAAGAAAAAAACAAGATTAGTCATCGGACGAACGCTTTAAATAAGCTCGAAAAGTGGATAAGCAATCAACGTTAGAAGGTGGATTACATGAATAACAAAGTACTTATTGTTAGTGATAGTCATGGGTTGACAGATGAATTAATAATGATTAGAGAAAGACATAATTGGATATATACAATTCATTGTGGAGATTCTGAATTACCGTGGAATGCTCCAGAACTTAGCGATGTTTTTATCGTGAAAGGAAACTGTGATATAGATGATGATTTTAAGCTCGAACAAGAGCTTAAAATTGGTGGAATAAAATTCTTTGTGACACATGGCCATTTATATGGAGTGAAATCGGATTTAATGCGTTTATCGTATCGGGCAAAGGAGTGTAATGCACAAGTTGTCTGCTTTGGTCACTCGCATATTGCTGGAGCTGTGCAAGAAGACAACCAGCTGTTTATTAATCCGGGAAGTATTCGACAACCGCGTGGTCGCACAGAAAAAACGTACGCTCTGATGGAGTGGAATACATATCAAGAGATACATGTTTCTTTTTATACGTTAGGCGGAAAAAAGATAGAAGCAAAAACGTATGTAACTACACTATGAAATCTTTAAAAAATTTAATAAAAATTATTGATTAACTGTTGACATTCGCATGTTTAGTGCATATAATAATCTTTGTCGCCATTTTAGTGCGATTGATTTGTAAGTAAAACTAAATGGTATAAGCGGGTGTAGTTTAGTGGTAAAACTCCAGCCTTCCAAGCTGGTATCGTGGGTTCGATCCCCATCACCCGCTCCAAATGTCCCAGTAGCTCAGTAGGATAGAGCAACAGCCTTCTAAGCTGTGGGCCGAGGGTTCGAATCCTTCCTGGGACGTACGTTTAAAGAAACCTATATAGCAATGTAGGTTTCTTTTTCTTATTTTAAGGGAAACTACTTCTAAGTGTAAAAATGATTGGAGCAAGAGGTGAAGTCGTGCAGCCGAATAAAGAAAAAGTGATTATTTTCCCAAAATGGAAAACGAATTTAGAGCAATCCGGAATGCAAGCAATGGAACGAAAGAACTACAAAGAAGCATTGGAGATGTTCAATCAATTGCTTCAATTCCAAGTAAAGCATCATGAAATTATGTTAGGAAAGCTAATTTGCTTAATGGAATTAGGAGAAATGGATGAGGCACAGCAACTATGCGAAGAGCGGATGCAGGCTGCCGATGAACACTATTACGAATATGTTCAAATCTATTTAACTTTATTATTTCAAACAGACCAGTATGAAGCGGTGTTGGAGCAAATAGAACTAGAACGGCTTCATACGAATGTACCTAATAAGGTACTCGAACAATTTAATCAATTTTATGAGTTGAGCGAGCATATGAATAACGATAGTATTGTTAATAAATCGAACGTTTATGCTCAGGAGCTAAAGCAAGCAATTCGTGAGCAGGACGAAAAAAAACAAGTACAATTCATTCGGCAGCTGAGAAAGCTTCATTATCCACCTTCTGCAGACATAGTACACATGTTGGTCGATACAGCGGTTCATCCCGTAATAAAAACGGCAATTTTGCATTGGCTAAAAGAAGTGAAGTATAATGAAAAAATAGAAATACATAAATTTGATCGTACGATGATCGTACAGCCGAATACGTTAATACCTATAAAGGAACATCCGATACATATAGAAACATTGGAGTGCGTAAATAGTCTAGAGGAAAAAAATCCTACTATGTATACGATGATTGAACAGCTTTTGTATCGTTACTTCTTCGTAAAGCACCCTTTTTGCTATGAAAAGCCGAAAATAGAGCAAATGGCAACAGCACTGATGTATTTAGCTGAAACATATTTGAATATACCGACAAAAAATAGTAAGATGCTTACAGAGGAAACAAGTACATATGTAGAAGAGATAAAATTATACAATGCACTTTATTTATCCGTTATCGAAGAGTAGAATCTGCTTGAAACGAGTAGTAATTATGTTATAATTAAATGGTTGTAAATTTGATTATAATAAGAAAAATATTGTTAATTAAGAATGAATTTGGAAGTAAATAGATTTTGGAGGGAAA
Source organism: Virgibacillus sp. W0430 (assembly GCF_051846935.1). Taxonomy (NCBI): domain Bacteria; kingdom Bacillati; phylum Bacillota; class Bacilli; order Caryophanales; family Bacillaceae; genus Virgibacillus; species Virgibacillus sp. W0430. The sequence continues at coordinate 3,529 of NZ_JBPYCS010000022.1, read as the reverse complement.
GTTATGTCAGCAAATTGGGAAAAGTTAGAAGGTAATGAAGGAATACTTACCGTAAATGTTCCAGCAGATGAGTTTGAATCAGCGTTGGATCAAGCGTTTAAAAAGGTTGTAAAAACAGTGCAAATACCAGGATTCCGTAAAGGTAAAATTCCTCGTAAGTTGTTTGAAAACAGATTCGGTGTTGAATCATTATACCAGGATGCTGTAGACATTGTACTGCCAAACGCATATATGAAAGCTGTAGAAGAAACAGGCATTCATCCTGTTGACCAGCCTGAGATAGATATAGAAGAAATTGAAAAAGGCAAGCAGCTAACTTTTACTGCAAAAGTGATCGTTAAACCAGAGGTTACTTTAGGAGAATATAAAGGATTAGAAGTAACAGAAGAATCTGTTGAAGTAACAGAAGAAGACGTAGAGAAGGAACTTGAAGCTTTACGTGAAAAGCAAGCAGAGCTTGTTTTAAAAGAAGATGGTAAAGTAGCAGAAGGCGATACGGTCGTTATTGACTTTGAAGGATTTCTAGATGGGGAAGCTTTTGAAGGTGGGAAAGGTGAAAATCATTCATTAGAAATTGGATCAGGTCAGTTTATCCCAGGCTTCGAAGAACAGCTGGTAGGTAAAGAAGCTGGTACGGATACAGAAGTAGAAGTAGAGTTTCCTGAAGACTATCATGCAGAAGATTTAGCAGGTAAGAAAGCGATTTTTAAAGTAAAAATTCATGAAATTAAAGTAAAGGAATTGCCTGAGCTTGATGATGAGTTTGCTAAAGATGTTGATGAAGAAGTTGAATCGCTTGATGAATTAAAGAAAAAGAAAAAAGAAGAATTGGAAAAACAAAAAGCACAACAAGCGGAAAACAACAAGCGTGAATCTTTAATTGAGCAAGCTACAGAAAATGCAGAAGTAGATATTCCAGACGCCATGGTTGAAACAGAATTAGATCAAATGGTAAAAGAATTTGAACAACGTCTACAAATGCAAGGAATGACGATGGAAATGTACGCTCAATTCTCAGGTCAAGATGAAAGTGCGTTTAAAGAACAAATGAGAGACGACGCGAAAAAACGCGTCAAAACAAATTTAACTCTTGAAGCGATTGTAGAGAAGGAAGAGCTTGAAGCTACTGAAGAAGATGTTGATAAAGAGCTAGCAAACATGGCGGAGATGTACAGCATGGAAATCGATCGCATCAAAGAGATGCTCGGTGGAAATACGTCTGCCATTAAAGAAGACTTGAAAATGAAGAAGGCAATTGACTTTCTTTTAGAAGAAAGCAAAGCAATTTAAAAAAGCCCATTTCATTGATGAAATATAGCTAACGTTGAGACAAGGTGCAAATTATTGCACCTTGTTTCCGCTTAATGGACACATAAATAGTATTGGAATAAGTATAATAGACAGAGGGAACGTTAGAGCATTATTTTAAAACGCCAATCCGAATATAATTTTTTTAAAACAGAGCCGTTTGTGATCGGAGAACAAATATCAAAAAATATTCCAGATTCACAAATTATTTACGAAAACGATTCAAGTATGAACCTGAAAAGTAGGCATATTAACGTAGAAAAAGTAAATATATTTATTCATTTCTTACAATTGAGAAGGTTTTATTTGAAAATTACTTCAGATAAGCGTACTATTATTTAACTAAGAGTGTTTTGTTTTGTTTTCTAATGTTGGTTTGATATGATGACTATGAAACAAATATGTGAATCGAATGAATAAAGAGCTATTCGTTTAGGGGTGAAAAAAATAATGTTTAAATTTAATGAAGAAAAAGGACAACTGAAATGTTCGTTTTGCGGAAAGGGCCAAGAACAAGTAAGGAAGTTAGTTGCAGGTCCTGGCGTTTATATATGTGACGAGTGTATTGATTTATGTACTGAAATTGTAGAAGAAGAACTTGGAACAGAAGAAGAGACGGAATTTAAAGAAATACCCAAGCCGAAAGAAATTTGTGATATTTTAGATCAGTATGTAATCGGTCAAGAAAAGGCGAAAAAGAATCTATCCGTAGCAGTTTATAATCATTATAAACGGATTAATTCTCCTAAAAACGTGGACGATGTCGAGTTGGCGAAAAGTAACATTGCAATGCTCGGACCGACAGGAAGTGGAAAGACGTTACTCGCACAAACATTGGCACGAATTATAAATGTCCCATTTGCTATTGCAGATGCTACATCCCTTACAGAGGCGGGTTATGTTGGGGAAGATGTTGAAAATATTTTATTAAAGCTCATTCAAGCTGCAGATTACGATATTGAAAAGGCAGAAAAAGGAATTATTTACATTGATGAAATTGATAAAGTAGCTCGTAAATCAGAAAACCCATCCATCACACGGGATGTGTCTGGTGAAGGTGTCCAGCAAGCACTTTTGAAAATCTTAGAAGGAACGGTTGCAAGTGTACCGCCTCAAGGTGGTAGAAAGCATCCGCATCAAGAATTTATCCAAATTGATACAACGAATGTTTTATTTATTGTCGGCGGTGCATTTGACGGTATTGATCAAATAATTAAACGTCGACTAGGCAAAAAGGTAATTGGATTTGGAGATAATAACCAACAAGAAGATTTAGGTCTTGGTCAGTTATTATCAAAAGTGTTACCTGAAGATTTACTAAGCTATGGCTTAATCCCTGAATTTATTGGAAGATTGCCTGTTATCGGCAGCTTAGAGCCGCTAGATGAAAAAGCGCTAATAGAAATATTAACGAAGCCAAAGAACGCATTAGTCAAACAATACGAAAAGTTATTTCAAATTGATGATGTTCAATTGGAATTTGAAGAGGACGCATTAGTTGCAATTGCAAAAGATGCCATTAAGAGAAAGACAGGGGCTCGAGGTCTACGCTCTATAATTGAGAGCATTATGCTTGAGATTATGTTCGAAATACCTTCACGTGAAGATATTGAAAAGTGTATAATTACAGAAGAAACAGTTACAAAAGAGAATGGTAGCCCTAAATTAGTTTTCGTAGACGGAACGGTAACTAATGGAATAAAAAAGGTTCCAAAAGAAAGTGCATAATTAGTTGTTTTAACGGAATGTGAAGACTGACCTGGTTTACTTGCTCCTTATTATAAGTAAGGAAGGAGTAATCCTTTGAGTCAGTCTTTTTTAAACGAAGAAACTATTTGGCATAATTAAATGCATAAACTCATTGCAATTTATTTGAAACCGGTTTATATAAGGCATTTAATTACCGGTTAGTATCGTTGCATCTGGCTATAATAATGAATGCTAATTGTAAACATAGACAGTGCAGTTTAACTAAAATTCATAGCTATATGTAATTTTTTAGACGGAGGTACTTACGATGAACAAAGACGCGAATCAGTTTCCCCTCCTAGCGTTACGTGGAATAATTGTTTTTCCTTCTATGGTCATGCATTTAGATGTAGGTCGAGAAAAATCTATTAGTGCATTAGAAAAAGCAATGATGAACGATCAAAAAATCTTTCTAGCTGCACAAAAAGAAGTGAGCATGGAAAACCCTACTCATAAAGACATTTATCGAATT
>NZ_JBPYCS010000021.1:0-44385 GCF_051846935.1 Virgibacillus sp. W0430 | reverse complement strand
TTTATTAAATTCATACATAACCTCCGTTAATGTTACTTTTTCGTATAGTATTTACTACTTTCATACGGATCTTGTATATACACGTTTGCTTTAAACATAAAAATTAAGCAAGTCAATTCCCAATTCGAAATACAGTTTTCACATCATGCTAAACGTTTTATTGTATTTCCCCCTAATGAAAATAACAATACGTTTACACTTTAATTTAGGAATAAGAAAGCTGCTGCAATTGAAAGGAGTAAAACTTCCTTCAATTGCAATCATACGTTGACTATTGAGTTAACAACGAGTTCCATTACTCGTGCTTACTTTTGTTATCTGTCGTTATCAACATTCCCGTTGATGGTATGAAAAGCTTCTAGCGCAATGTAAATCTCATCCTCTACCGCTTGAGCGACAAAGTCTTTATGCGGATCATAATTATCCATATCCGAGTATGCGTAGCCATCTAATGCGACAATTCCACCTGCTTGAACACCTCGCAGCTTGGCAATCGTATACAATGCAGCAATTTCCATCTCTGCACCGAGTGCGCCAGAATCTTTATACATTTTGTGCGGGAAAGCAACCGGCCCTGCATAAAACGCATCTAATGTAACGATCGTCCCCGTCCCGAATGTCACCTCTCTTGCTACCGCAGCATCATGAAGAGCTTGTACAATTCGAAAATCAGCGACCGCTGGAACACCGTCTGGAACCATTTGATTCGTCAGACCGTCTGCTCGAACAGCAGAATCAGCAATAATTAAGCTACCTGGAGGCAATGCTTTCGTATAAGAACCAGCAGTTCCGACACGGATAAGCTTTTTTGCTCCTGCTTTAATTAATTCCTCAAAGCTCACTGCAGCGCCCGGTGCACCTACACCATGACTTGATATTGTCACTTTCGTTCCTTTGTATTCCCCATTAAACGTCCGATATTCTCTTGCGTAAGCTATCTCCTCATAAGAATCCAACTTCTTAGCAATTACCTCTGCTCGAAATGGATCCCCACATACAATGACGAGTGGAGAAATACCGTCCACTGGTATTCTTGTTGTTGGCATTTTTTCTACAGTTTCAGTCATATGATGACCACCTTTCAATAAATTGACTACACACCGATTACGTAAACTATTAAATAAAAGCAATGGAAAACCTCGCAACCATCCGATTTTCTCAACGATATGTATAAGCTGAATAGTTACGCCTACTTCTTTTCATCGATCCAATTAATCGTTAAATTTTATATGTGTGTTAGCTGCCGGTATACTGTAAAGAGGTATGACCTCTGAACAACCTTTATTTTACGCTTCCACCTGCAGAGCGTCAATACGAATTCATATTTTTTCGTAGTGGAAATGCAAACGTATGTTAATAGTAGAATTAAACACATATTTGTTGGTCTCCTTTTAAGAAGTAAAACCTTCTGGATCTAATACCATTTATTAATTAAATAAGCACACGCTACGCTTAGTTTAAGTAAATATTTTAAAAAGATACGTGACCCTTTAATTGTTCCAAACGAGACAATACTCTATTACGAAACTGGACGGGTCTCCGATCTACTTTTAAAAAATTACGTACTTTCGAATTTTTGTACGGGAAATTAGGATGGCTCACCAACACGAGTGAATGGAAGTTGCAAAACGCCAACGGGAGGAAAGAGAGGAACGAAAATTCATCGAAGGAATTTCTACAAAAGAAATCAATACATATCCGAAAAGCAGTCTATCAACTCAATGGAACGATGAAAGAAAAGCTCCCAACTAAGCCAACTTCTAACGAAGTAAACGACGTCGGTTGCCGATATTTGGAGGACACCTTACTACAACAAGAAAACGACTAAAGCATAGACACAATCGGAGCATTCGTTTAACAAGTATTGTAAACCACGTATTACAAATATTACAGTTTTGTTTAAATTCAGATTTTTGATAGCTTTATTAGTATGACGTGTTAAAATAATAGTTAAATGTACATATGAAGATACAAGCAAGATTCGTTTTTTAATACGAAATAATTATAATGACATATCGACTGCACGTACTGTGCCTGCGAAAAGCGGACGTCTGGAATGAAAGGTAACGGATTTAAGAGCTGGATAAGATTTACGAATCTGTCAAAAAGAATAGAAATAAAAGCCGGATTATTAACGCCTAAACATATCATACGAGGAGTGGTGAACATGAAAATGCTATTTCGAAAACTATTTGTTTCACTTATAGCTGTCCTTACACTCGGGATGTATATTCCACCAGCAACAATTAATACAGAGTCTTCGGATACAGATACAGAAGAAAGCAAAAACTCCGAATCAAGTAAGCTAACAATTCATGAATCACCTACTCTTTACACAGATAACTTTAATACGTATGAGACGACAATTGAATCTCATTCACCAGATCACGTCATTAATGCGTTAACTGAAAAAGCGAGAGCACAAACAATGGAAAAGATGGGGCCGAAAATCGTTGCTCACGTTGAAAATGAATTTGATCAAGTTATTTTACCTGTTATCGAAAATGTGTTTGCATCACTTATAACTGCTTCAGACGACATACCCCACGCTTATGCGATAACAGAACAACCTTCCAAAGGACTCGGTGAGCGAATCTTTCATTTATATGATGAGACAAATGAACAAGACATTGCGAAATTTCACGTTCGCCGCGATTTGCGGCCATTAGAAGGATACTGGTTTAATTTTCATTATCACTTATATACCGATAACTTTGAAGAGCATCATGAAATTGGAAATATATTTTGGGATAAAAACATCCCTCCAAAATGGATGGCCTAAGCGATTTAAGGTTCTAAATTCATGCTAAAAATAGCAGGATACTTATCGAATAATACGATCACATTTACTAGCTAGCATTGCTTATCTTTTTCACGCTTTGCACTAAACACGATAAAATTTGGCTAATGATAGGAATCGTCTGTCTATGCACTTTCAATCTTTTCAAATCGCACATCGTTTGCAATAACAATACTCCCATTATTCATTGTTTGTCGCCCTCAGATTAATAGGGAGCTTCAAGCAATATTTATTATGCACTTTTTTATAAATAAGTGCTAAAATGATAGAAAAACTGGAGGAGATTAAATGAAATACTTTGCCGTTATATTACCTCTTAAAGATGAAGAGAAAAGCAAAACATATCGACCAAAGCATCTGGACTTTTTGGAAAAAATGAGACAAGAAAAGAAAGTATTAATGAATGGAAGATTTGTGGATGGTACGGGTGGATTAGTCATTTATATTGGTGAAAATATAGAACAAGTAGAAGCTTGGGTAAAGGAAGATCCGTTTATTGTTCATGGTGCACGCGATTATAATATTCACGAATGGGATATGGTAACAGACGCAACGATTAGTTTACATTCTTAAGCTTTTACTTTAACGATCGGTTTTACGTCTATTGACGCCGCCCCCAGCATATATTAAAAAGTGTGGAGAAATTCGTCACTTTACACATCCCACATTTGTATTTAAAAATTAAGGAGGTTTTTACAATCCCAAGCGGTATTCATGAAACGAATGTAGATGTATCACTCCAACGTGTTTGGACATTCGTTAGCAATATAGACCTTTGGGCACCATTAGCACCTGGATACAGAGCACATGAAGTAATAAGCAATCGACAATCAACATGGTGCTTTACTGGCGATGTTGGCTTTATTCAAAAAGAGATGCATTTAAATGTACATATTAAAGAGTGGAATGAACCTTCAAAGATCACATTTGAATTATGCGGTTTAAATGAAAATATAATTGGCGACGGATACTTTAAAGCTAAAAAACTACATGCCTCCAAAACCAAAATTACTGGATTTGTGAATATGAGGGCATATGGTTTAAAGGGACCGATGATTAACCCAGTATTAAAAGCAATAGTGCCTAAGATGACGCAACAGCTTACAATTGCTGTTGCCAATAAAATTAGGCACGAACAGTCGCTCACCTTGACTACGTAAATATATTGTACGGAATACGTACAAACGGCTTTAATTATCGATTTCGGATGATTGAAGCCGTTTTTTATTATCAGACTCGACCAGCACTTTTTTATACAAAACGTAAAGTTGGAAACAACTATGTATAGTGCAAGCACTGGAATTAATACAGTTATTCCATGAAAAAGTTGTTTCATTCACGAAGAAAAGAGGTATACGATTATTTGACATAACTATTTACCGGATATTCCAGTACTATCTATTTCTATTAAGCAAGCACACGTTGCTCCCGTTAAATAGCCCAACTAATTATTATTTAAATTAAGTCAATTTCATAATTGCCATTTTTTAAAAAACACAAAAGAACAGAATGTTAAAATCCACTTAAAAATTTAAAGCTAGATTGGTGTCTGCTGTGTTCTATCCGGATCCACTCCGCTTTCCGCACGCAACGCCTCAACTAATTTTAGAAGATTTCGCCAAAACTTTTAAAATGGATTTTCTGCTGTTGCTTTTCCTGAAGGAGTCTGCGTGAATCCGGATTCCACACAGACGAGTTGGTGTTGCTATGCAACTAATAATTACCAATAAACACAAGCCATAAATTATATTCAAAATAATTACTGGATATTCAAAATGGTGTATAAATTTCCGTAAATTACGAAGTGACATTCTATTTAAATTTTGGTATATTTAACGAAGTCTCAAATTTGTTTATCTTATCCCCTTACTATAGATAGATTTAATACAATAATGAGAGGGGGTATCTGCGTAAAAGGGGACGCAGATCAACTATGATAAATCAACAGAGAGAAAATTCAACAGAAAAGCCATCGAATGTACTCTATATCTCCGCCATTCTTGTTGCCTTATTTGTACTATGGGGAACATTTTCTCCACAATCGCTTAGCGAAGCAGCGGGAAATGCACTCGGATGGATGATAACTAATTTTGGCTGGTTCTATATGCTCGTAGCTGCTTTTTTTGTGCTTTTTGTAATTATTTTAGCCATCAGTCCATATGGAAAAATTCGATTAGGGAAAGATGATGACCGACCAGAATTTTCATGGATTTCTTGGGTGGGCATGCTTTTTGCTGCAGGGATCGGTGTAGGCTTTGTTTTTTGGGGCGTTGCTGAACCTGTATTAAACTATTTAAACCCACCTGTCGGCTATGAGCCGAATACGAGTGAAGCAGCAATTGCTGGTTTACGGTATGGTGTGTACCATTGGGCGTTGCATCCATGGGCAATTTTTTCCGTTGTAGGCTTAACTTTAGCATATGTCCAATTTAGAATGAATCGACCAGCACTCATAAGCTCTGCTTTTTATCCCATTTTGGGGAAGCATACAGAAGGCTGGCTCGGTCAAATTATCGATATACTAGCTGTTCTAGCGACTTGTACGGGAGTTGCCACTACATTCGGATTAAGTGCTATGCAAATGTCTGGCGGTATAGCACATTTGACACCAATTCCAAACACGATTTGGACACAAATTGTAATTATTGGAATTGTAACCGTTCTCTTTATTTTTTCCGCTGCTCGCGGTGTTGATCGCGGGATTAAAATATTAAGTAATATTAATATCGTCGTAGCAGGCTTGTTGCTTGTGTTCGTTTTGACTATCGGACCAACAATCTTCATATTTGAAAGCATGGTCACAACGCTCGGCGGGTATATTTCAAATATTATTCCAATGAGCCTCACTATGACACCTTTTAATGAAAGCGAATGGCTCGGCAACAATACGATTTTCTTTTGGGCATGGCATATCTCATGGGCCCCATTCATGGGGTTGTTTATCGCTCGAATTTCAAAAGGAAGAACGATACGTGAATTTATTGCTGGTATTTTGCTTGCACCAACTGTCCTTGCATTAATTTGGTTTACAACCTTTGGTGGAACAGCGTTAAATTTGGAGATTTATGGACCTGGTGGAATTGCTGATCTCGTAACGGATAATGTCGAGATAGCTTTATTTGCTACACTCGCAGAATTACCGCTCAGCGCGATAACGAGTTCGATTTCCATGCTGCTTATTTTCATTTTTTTCATTACGTCTGCCGATTCAGCAACGTACGTACTTGGTGCAATGACTTCACGCGGGAGTTTAAATCCTTCTTTATCCGTAAAGCTAATTTGGGGCTTTCTTATTGCCGGTACAGCTAGCGTTTTATTGCTAAGTGGTGGTGGAGGTTTAGATGCGTTACAAACAGCATCTATCATTGCTGCATTACCCTTTGGTATAATTATGATTTTAATGGTTATTTCTATTCTTATTATGCTAAAACGAGACTGGGCTTCTACGCATCCAAATACACGCTTTCGCCGAAAAGGAAAAAAGGAACGATCTGTACAAGCAATTACAGAGCAAGTAAAAAAGGAAGTACGTGAAGAGGTAAAAGAAGAAATATATGAAGAAGTAAAAGAAAAGATTTATAAAGATATAAAAAATGACTTATAATTGATTTGAAAACGTCCCTTACATTTACAAACTGAGGGACGTTTTCAATTTCGATTTAAGCGGTACTTTGTTCTTCTACACAATGTGGAAGAAGTTTATTTTCTGTATATATTAGTTAACAGAACCGAATCGTTATAATACTTTACTTAAAAAGGCTTTCGTCCGCTCCTTTTTCGGCTCTGTAAATATTTGATTAGGCTCTCCCTCTTCAATTAGATATCCTTCGTCCATAAATAGAACTCGATCTCCCATTTCACGAGCAAACCCCATCTCATGCGTAACGACGATCATCGTCATTCCTTCCTTCGCCAGTTGTTTCATTACATCAAGCACTTCATTAACCATTTCTGGATCAAGGGCGGAGGTAGGTTCATCAAACAGCATAATTTTCGGTTGCATTGCAAGCGCTCTAGCAATCGCAACTCGTTGCATCTGTCCGCCGGATAATTGTTCTGGAAAAGCAAACGCCTTATCTTCAAGCCCTACCTTTTCCAGCAAGCTATGAGCTAACGCTTCTGCATGCTGTATATCCATTTTCTTTATTTTCCTAGGAGATATTGTTATGTTGTTCAAAACATTCATATGGGGAAATAAATTAAATTGCTGAAACACCATACCGACTTCTTTTCGGATATCGTTAATGTCCGTTTGTGCATCATTTACTTTTACACCTTTAATATAAACAGCTCCTGCAGTTATGTCTTCTAATAGGTTGATACAGCGCAAGAATGTGCTTTTACCTGAGCCACTTGGACCGATTACACAAATAACCTCTTGCTCTTTTACTTCATAATTAATCCCTTTTAATACTTCTAGCTTGCCAAATGATTTATACAATCCATCTATTTTTATCATTTGATCACCTTTCAATTGAACGGCCAAAAGTGAACATTCGCCTTTTTTGTGAAGGTACATAACGATTGCTAAATCGTTTTTCCACATATGCTATTACTTTCGTAAACAAATACGTTAGGAACAAATATAAAATTGCTACCGTTAAATAGGGCTCCCAAAACTTCATATACGCACCAGCAACTACCTTACCTGCATATAACAAGTCGTTCGCCGCAATTACTGTAACGAGAGATGAATCCTTCAATAATGCGATAAGCTCGTTTCCAAGTGGAGGTACCATTCGACGGAATGCTTGCGGTAATATAATACTTTTCATCGCCGTACGATGTGGCATACCTAGCGATCTTGCTGCTTCCATTTGCCCTTTTTCAATAGATTGGATACCCGCTCTAATAATTTCAGCGTTGTATGCGGCACAATTAAGCATAAGCGCTACCGATCCGGAGACGAAATAGCCTAAGGATTGTCCAAAGAAAGTAGGAATAAAAGCTAAATGGATTAGTAATATTTGAACGAGTAACGGTGTTCCACGAAAAAAATCGACATAGTATTTACAAGGATAATAAATCCACTTCTTTTTTGATAATTTCCCTAAGCCTAAAAATAAGCCGAAAATTATTCCTCCGATATAACCGACTGCAGTAAGTGCCAAGGTAACCCCTAATCCCCGAATAAATAGTTCTTTATAGCTCCAAATCATATCAAAACGAATATCTGGTAAAAATTCGATCGCGTTCACCCCCAAATATGTGCAAAGGGCTTATATAGCAACAAGCGCCGAGAAAAATAGAATAAGACGAACGTACACACATACGACAGTTTTAGAAAATAATGAAGACGTTTTTATTCTACCGTTCCCAAACGCTTGTGTAGGCTATAGTATGCAGGAAGATTCACCCTGAGCTGCACGCTATAATGCGTTTACTCCACATCAAATCCAGTGATTTCTTTTAGCTTTCCACTATCCTTTATCGCTTGTATCCCTTTATTCAACTCCTCTACTAGCTCCGAGTTTCCTTTTTTAACCATCAATCCATAATACTCTTTTTCAAAGCTGTTATCTTCAATAAGCTTTACGTTTACATTTGGATTATTTTTAATGTATTCATTAACTGTTGAGTTATCGCCTACGGATGCTTCAACATTTCCATTAAGTAGTTCTTCAATCGCAATTGGCATCGTTTCAGAAGCGACAATATCTGCACTCGTTGCTCCCATCAAGTCTTTAAGCACTTGATGCCCAGTCGTATTAATTTGTACGGACGCTCGTTTACCTACTAAATCGTCCTTACTCTTAATACTTGAATCCTCTGAAACTAATATTACTTGATTCGCTACATAATATGGGTCTGTAAAGTCAAAGGACTCCTTACGATCATCTGTAATCGTAATTGAAGAAACTGCAAAATCTACTTCACCATTATCAACCGCAGGGAATAACGGCTCCCAGCCAATATTTTTAAATTCAACCTCTTTACCTAGTTCTTCGGCTATCGCCTCTACTAAATCTATATCTATACCTACAATATTTCCTTCACTATCCATATACTCCATAGGTGCGTATGTAGCATCCGTGCCAACTACCCATTTATCTTTTGTACTGCCATCTGATTCATTTTCGGAAGAACTTGAATCGTCTGAACCTGTCCCACAGCCTACTAGAAAAAGCAAAATAAATAAAAACATAAAAATTACGGAGAAAATATGTTGAACTTTTTTGTCATTCCGCACAAAAATCCCCCCATTCTTTTTTTATCTGAAATAAGGATATATTGTAATTTTTCAGATAATTATTTTAATTATATATGAACCGAATTTACTTATCAATAGCTTTTAAACGGTTCTAAAGACGGAACGTGCCTTTACTGTTTTTTAGGTAATTGGATTGGCTACAATAATTGTTATATATTTATCGTAGTTTTAACGTTGCTTTTATCAAAAAGCATTGCTTGAGGGTAATTAATTCTCTCTTTTGTTATTACGTGAAGGTGGATAAAATAATTGAAGTAAGTTGCTAGTGGGTAATGATCAATTCGGTTAGTCGAACGTATACCGCACCCTAAGAAGGACAGACTAGGCTGATAATTATACATGTACGTGTACGTATGACTACGATTGTGAATATAATAACGAAATCTACGCTGATTTTGTTCCGTAATTTCCTCAAGTGTAAAATATTTGTTTGCCATATTCATCCCCTTTCTATTCTTTTAAACATTTGTTCTCTAATGCATTCATAGCGTTATATACCTAGGAATAATTCACTATTTATAATGGTACTATATATAGAAATACAATTCAGCAAATAGCACCATATATTTCCGTTTTTTTACAAATCTCTTGTTCTTTTTAAGAACAAAAGTATGAGTTGTCATATACTTTATACGTTGTTTTATTATTTTATCCTATTTATCAGCGGAAGCGCTTTCGGGTTGATATTATTTACGATCCTTTTCAATTAATACGAGCTTCAATTCAAGTGCTTCTGCTACTTTTTCTAACGTATCAAGTCGTGGAATTGCGCCTTCTTTTTCCAACCGTGCAATCGCTGTTTGATGCAAGTTTGCTCTTTTAGCCAAGCCTCTTTGTGTAAGCCCAAGCTCTTTTCGCCTAAGTATCAATTCCGAAATAATATTTCTTTTGTCTTTGTCGTCGTAGTTACTCCTCCGAGATGTCATTTCATTCCATCCTTTTGTCTTATATTCTTATATTATTTAGTTCATAAATTTACTGATAGCTTACATAGTTATCAATTATTGCACTTTTTCTCGTGCTTCGTCCGTGTTCATAAATTAAAGTACTAGCATATAATATTTTCTAGTTGCCTTGTCCCCTCGTATATTACGTTTAGGCGTTATTATTCTCTATCTTTCCAAAATACATAAATTGGTTTTCAAAATTATATCACTAATTATAGGCGAAAAACATATCTTTCGTAATAGGTATATAGTACCATATATTCCTGAAATGTGAAATACAGTTCTTTCATTAAAAAAGTAAATTGACTGGCGCTTTTCACGCAATCAATCGAGCTTAATTTCGTACTGAATGTAAAAACAGCTTCGTTATACTATAATCAAGATTACTTAAAATTTTCATTACCTCTGTCTTTAATGAGAGGAGGAGAAGGAGTGATTAATATTGTTAGCGTTGGATCATATCGTTTTCGGTGGGAAGAATGCTGCTACATCGAGCTTAGAATATAGCAAAAGCTTTTCTGTTAAAGCGTTTAAAGGAGGGACACATGTCGATTGGGGTACATATAATTACCTCGCCTATTTCTCAAATAATAGTTACCTGGAATGGTTAGATATTTATGACTACGACGTTGCCAATCAATCGGATAACCCGTTAATTCAACATCTCCTTTATCAAATCGCCTCAAATCAAACAGGTCCATTTCAATTTGCTTTACGTACAAATAACTTAGAAAAGTATGTGAATCACTTTATAAAAAAAGGAATCCGATATAATGGTCCTTTCTATGGCAGTAGAACGAGACCAAATGGCATTAAACTAAATTGGAAAATGCTTTTTCCTGCTTATGATTATACAACTGAAATACTCCCTTTTCTTATTGAATGGGATCGACCATTTAATGAACGCGTTGATGTTAGTGTGCTCAATGCGCAAGCAATCGAATCTCTCTCCTTTGGAGCTTATGATAAAGAAAAATTCTCTCATATATATAGATTAAAATTTAAAAAGATCTATAGTAATACGTTGCCATTAACAAACGCTGCTTTCCATTTTAATACAGATTCGAGGCTAGACTACACGATAATATAATTTTACTGCAAAAGATACAACTCGAACTAACTTACACCAAATCAATGCGTACGAGCGACAAGAAACATAAAAAAAAGAAGTCAGACATCTCAAAAGATGGATCGTCTGACTTCAATTCCTCATTCCTATACAGGATGTATTAAACAGCCCTATTTACTGCCTTTTGATAAACTAATTTTTTCGTTTCATTAGAATGGCCCGATACTAATAACACTAGCAATAACGAGGAAAACACATGCGATTCCTGTCCAAATAAGAATCAATGGCCATACCCACTTCGCCCACTTTTCCCAAGGTATTCCAGCTAAAGCTAAACCGGCCATAAAATATGCACTTGTCGGGTTTATAACGTTTGTTATTCCATCCCCAAACTGATAAGCGACAACTGCAGTTTGTCGAGTCATACCAATTAAGTCAGCAACCGGAACCATAACAGGCATCGATGCCGCAGCCTGTCCGCTTCCAGACGGAATAAAAAAGTTAATAATCATCTGTACAAAAAACATTCCAATTGCGGATAAGAACGGAGGTAACATTGCAACGGATTGTGCTAAATAGTAAACGATTGTATCTAAAACCTTTCCGTCACTCAGAACAACAATTATTCCACTAGCAATTCCGATAACGAGCGCTCCAAACGTAATGCCTGCTGCTCCTTTAAGAAATTCCTCCGCTGTTCGATTTAGTCCTAAGCCACCAACAATTCCGGCAATTATTCCGATCGTTAAAAATGCTGCCGATAGTTCATGAATATACCAGCCGAGCTCAATGACCCCATAAGCAATTACAAGCAGTCCAACAAAGAATACTCCTAAAACAATTTTATGACGACCAGAAAAGCGTGCATCCTCATCCATTCCTTCAATGTTCAAATCGCGCTCTTTGTCCAACTCATACATCGGACTTTTAGTTGGGTCTTTTTTAATTTTCCGTGCATACATAACGATATATATTATTGTTGATAATACCATTACTGCATACATTGCCAAACGAAATCCGAGTCCAGAAAAAGGAGGAAGCTCAGCAATTCCTTGAGCAATTCCAACTGTAAATGGATTTAGAAAAGCTCCAGCAAATCCTGCACCTGCACCTAGCAATACGAGCGACATTCCCGTTATCGAATCAAGCCCCATCCGAATTGCTAATACGACCATAATTGGATAAAAAGGCAGTAATTCTTCTGCTAGACCCATTACAGAGCCAGCAAATGAAAATAATATTATAAATAATGGAATCGCCCATATTTCTTTTCCGTTTAGCTTCTTTATCGTAAAATTTATTCCTTTATCAATAACACCAGTCGATTGTATAATTCCAAAAGCTCCACCTACGATAAAAACGAAAAAGATAATATATGCAGCATTTTCCATTCCTTTTGGAACAGCCATGAGCATATCAAATAAGTTTTGTGGATTCGCATCTACTGAAGCAAATGATTCTGCGTCTACAAGTTCACGCCCTGTATTCGGATCTTCATAGCGTTCAAACTCTCCTGTAGGCAATACATACGTCAATAAACCGGCAAAAATAATTACACCAAATAATAGTACATACGTATGAGGCATCGTAAATCTTTTCTTCTTCGTCTCATTCTCTGTTTTTGAATGGCTCAAAAGTTCTCCTCCTTTTATTCTACTTCTTATATTTTTTTACTGTAATTCAATTCAAAACTATAATCGAGTTACTGCTAACTACTTGTTGGACTGCACCTGGATTTCATAACTCTTTAAACTAAGTAGGATCGCCCATCGCAGGACAGCTTCAGCTTAAGGATTGGCAAAAAGCATCCTATGACTGTCCATATTCAGTGAAGCATCACCTACGACGAGCACAACATCATCGGGTACAAATTATCGATCAAGATCGTAAATTTGTTGCCCTCCATTCGAAAATATACTTCTAAGTAGAATGTTTTGCTTGCTTTACTCTGAGATTAATTTAACTTTCTCTACTCTACTCGTAAATTGTTGCAGTTTTTTTTCATCGATAGCAACACCAAGTCCAGGCTGATCAGATAATCGTACGGTTGTCCCTTGGAAGGTTAAATCAGCTGCATCGTCTTTAAACATGTCTGGTCCAACCAACTCATGACTAACAACATTTTTAGTAGCAGCCATTACATGCAAACCAGCAGCAGAGCCGATACCTGACTCTACCATTGAACCCATTTGTGCTGGAACACCTGCCATTTCAGCTTGAGCAGAAAGCTTTAATGCAGGAAAGATTCCGCCACATTTCATAAGCTTAATATTTATATAATCAACTGCTTGTAAACGTAATAATTTATTCAAATCGCTCGAATTACGAATACCTTCATCCGCCATAATAGCTTCATCAGACTTTGCTCTTACAGTCGCTAGACCATCGTAGTCATCCGCTAATACAGGTTGTTCATACCAATCGACGTTTACGTTTTTCAATTTCCGTAGCGCTTTCAATGTGTTTGCAGCTGTTTTCCAACCTTGATTCGCGTCAACCTTTAAGGATACAGAATCTCCTACTGCTTCTGCGACTTGACGAATACGTTCTACGTCTACTGCCAAGTCTGTACCGACTTTCAATTTCAAAATAGTATACCCATTTTTGACGGCTTCTTTTGCTTCCGCTACCAATTGCTCAGGTGGTAAAATACTTAGCACGTATGGAACTGCCATTTCTTCTCGGTATTTGCCTCCAAGCAATTGATAAACAGGTGCTTGTAACGCCTTTCCTGTAATATCATAACAAGCGATATCTATTGCTGACTTGGCTGTTGGAGCACCATAAACGACACCATCCATCGCTTCGTGAATTCGTTCCATCTCAAATGGTGATTTCCCCGCAATCGCTGGAAGGAGTGTATCCTTTAACATTGCTATTGTACTTTCGAGCGACTCTCCAGTAACATGCTCATCTGGCGTAGCCTCACCCCACCCGATAATACCTGTATTTGTTTTCAGTTTAAGGAGTACTGTCGGCATATGATGGTACGTCGTGTATGAAATAATGAATGGTTTTTTTAACGGGTATGCCACACCATATATTTCTGCTTCGATTATTTTTATGTTTTCCAACTAAAGATCCTCCTCATTTAAAAGCTTCTTCGCTACGTTGCTAATAATTGTGCATCCCGTAATAAGCATGGATTCATCAATATCGAATTTCGGGTGATGGTGTCCGTACACTCGCTCCTCGCTACCAATCCCAATAAAGAAATATACTGCTGGGATTTCCTTCGTATAATAAGCAAAGTCTTCACCACCAAGTGTCGGCTCATTCGTATATACATTTTCTTCCCCAACAACTTCTATCGCTTCATTACGCACAATTGATGCTAAGGTCGGATTATTGCTTAATGGCGGCTCGCCACGATTAAACGTGAACGCATACGATGCTCCAAATGCTCTACATGTTCCTTCAATGATGCTAGTCATACGTTCTTCAATTTTGTCGCAAACAGTTTCTTTAAAATAGCGAACTGTTCCAGACAAATGTGCTTTATCAGGGATAATATTGTAGTTAGAACCTGATTGTAATTCACCAAACGAAATAACAGCAGCATCTGTTGGTTTTAATGAACGACTTACGATCGTGTGAATTTGTGTAATTATTTGTGCTCCAACTAATATTGGATCGACTGTTGTTTCCGGCATTGAACCATGACCACCATGACCTTGAATTGTAATTTCAAACTCAGACACACCTGCCATCATGTAATCATCACGAACAGTAATTTTACCTGAATCTACTGGTTGCCATAAATGCGCACCAACAATGGCATCAACATTTTCTAAAACGCCTCGTTCGACGAGCTGCTTCGCTCCACCAGGAGACACTTCTTCTGCATGCTGGAATATAAACTTAATATTTCCTGCTAACTCTTCTGCATGATCCTGAAAATATTTTGCAACACCGAGAACCATTGCCATATGTCCGTCGTGGCCACATGCATGCATAATCCCTTCCTTTTTGGAAGCAAATGGAAGGTTTGTTTCTTCCTGAATCGGCAATGCATCCATATCTGCCCGAATTGCTATTGTTTTACCAGGTTTTTTCAGCGGTAATGTTGCAATTACATCTTTACCTGTCAATGATTCACATGTATAGCCAAGCTCTGTCATTACGTTGTGAATATATGCTGTCGTTTCTTTTTCTTGGTGCGAAAGCTCTGGATACTGGTGTAGGTGACGACGGTGTTTGATCATCCATTTTTCTAACACATCTGACGATTGCATGTTAAAAAATCCCCTTTCTGCTTCCAATTAGCACGTACTCATTTTTCGGTTACCGTTGTAATTGCTTTCATATGTTAAATGAGCGATTCGATTCAAAGAGTTTTTATTGTTTGCAAGCATTCACATGAAAATAAGTCGTGTCTTGCCTTTGCTCACACATCCTTTTAAACAGTAAATTCTGAATATTATCCGGAAGTACTGTTAATTTTTTTGCAAATTACAATACGGAATCATCTTGTCGCTAATTGTCGGTAATTAAACAAAATATACAGGAATTACCCATTATTGTCAACGGGATACATTGGAAAGGTATGTTTATTTAAATTCAATTATTTTATTAAAGCTGATCTAAAAAGTCCTGTTCCAGCTGATATAAAGAGCGCGGCCTCCCTTGTGTATACGGTCTTTCCGAACCAATAATTTTTAATCGACGTGCTTCTGACAATTTTTTCAACAATCTTTCCGAGCTTCTTCTGCTTACTTGGAGATAAGCTGCCAAATCGTGAGAAGAAAATGCTTTACCTGAAAGGCTGTCGTTAAATGCTTTTAAGTTCGCAAGTGTAGCCATCGGTATATTCATCGACTCAGCCAACGGAATAATTGCTTCGTTATTGCTTTTTAATTGAATAAAATGGCGACTATTCCCAATTGGACCCAACAATTCTTTATTTTCGTTAATAACAACAGTTCCCTGGTTACGATCTAGCGCATATTTATGGGCAAGCTTTCCGTGTTTCTCGGCTTCATTAAAAGAACTACCTATCCCAAATCCAACAGCAAGATCGACTTGAAGCGCATCGCGAACTCCTTCTCTAAGTGAACAACGCTGATACCCTTCTGTTAAAAGCCGTATGCTCCCGGATGTACCATGAATAACAAAGTTGGATGCATTTATTTTTCTGACCGAACCATTTGCATTCCGACACGCCTTTACTAAAAACTGGTACACCTTTTCATGAAGCGCCGTATCATCCACTACATGTTGACCCTTTTCAATGGAAACAATGCCGACAGCCACTTGAGATGCTTTACGAATATAAAGCTCAGCTGCTTGCTGACTGAGCTTTAGCGCTTCTATTATATTATTATCTGGATCAATTAATCGAATCGTTGGAACGCCAGCTTCTACTAATCGATCTCTTACTAAGTGGATACTTGTAACTGCCAGTTTAATCTTGCCTTTTTTCCATAAATCATAATGAAATTGATAAATCGTATCTAAATTAAATCCAGTGTCCCCATTTATTAAAGGATTAATATCTTTTATAAAGT
Source organism: Virgibacillus sp. W0430 (assembly GCF_051846935.1). Lineage (NCBI taxonomy): Bacteria > Bacillati > Bacillota > Bacilli > Caryophanales > Bacillaceae > Virgibacillus > Virgibacillus sp. W0430. Next base: position 27,851 of record NZ_JBPYCS010000021.1, on the reverse strand, counting down.
TAATTTTTAATGGAAATCCAAGCTCATCGCTTACTCTTTGTACTGTTTCATCATCAATTATATCTAAAGATATTTCTTTAAAAGCAATGTTATACGTTTGCTTAATATGAAGCAGCGTGTATACGAGGTTATTTTCATTATATTCAACAATTTCGACAGGCTGACTCGTCTTTTGTAAAGCATCCTTTACATACAAATGCGGCAGTGGCCCTGAAAACAATAGTACATGTGCACTACTTGCTTTCTCAATAAAGCCGACCACCTCTTTCGGATTTTTATATACAAATGGAATAATTGAATGACGAAAGTTTATTTGCTTGCTAATTTTTTGCAGCCTGTCCATAAAAAAGATCGGTCCAAATACTGCAATTTGATGCTTCATACAATTCAGCTCCTTTGATGCACACCATGAAAAGGTTTCATACTACTCTTATTTTATAGTCAGATTTCCGGACGTACGAATGTAAAGTGGAAAACGGAATTTACATTATTTCAATAGACGAATTGTTAATGGGATACGATATCTTTCACCATTGTATGCTTTTATAAGTGCGATTAATGTAAAAATAAACATTAATATTGCAATAACAATAATTAATATAAATCCAACCAATACGAGCATTAAAATTGTACTTATTATCGAATAAATTGTAAAAGAAATAAAGAAATTAAAATATTCCTTCCCGTGAAAGTCAATAAAATCCGAATCATCCCGCTTAATTAGCCAAATAATTAATGGCCCTAAAACAGGGACAAAGAAGCTGACTATGTACATAAGCATCGCTATCATTCGTTCATCGCTTGTTGGCATGTTGTATTCACCTCACTTTAATCGCTTTTTTATTATTATGCAGGAAGAATAATCATCCGTCTAGCTCATGCATGCGAACGATTGAGTCATATAATTCGTTTGTCTCGTTATATAATTCATTCCTAATATTTCATTGTTAGATGGTGATTTCAAATTTTCTTCGTACCATTATTTATTTAATTCCTTATAAGCGACTACCTTTAATGCGATCAGCTCTTCTTCGGTAAATGTACCTTCCATTTTTCTTACGATTTGCTCAATATCATTAGTTGTAAGCCCCTGATCAAATTGAGTTTGAATTTGCTTTAATTCTTTGATGCCAACTTTCTTTATAATTAATTTAGCCGCCTGTTCTTTAGTAGTAAAAGGCAAATTATCTTCATCCACGCTTTCAGCTTCTTTCAATAGCTTTGTCAGTTGTGGATCGTTTTCAATAAACTGCTTTACTTCTTCCAGCTCGCCGCTTTTTTCAAGCTCATTTGTAATCGATTCAGATATATTTTCAGACGCAATTTTTATGCCGAAATGGTAAACACTAAACCCTAACAAACCAATTACGAACAGAAAGACAAATCCAAATTTAATAATCCTCATCCCGTATTCTCCCTCGTCTATTATGTTTAGGCAATATTTTTCCCGCCTCCGCCTAATAAAAATAAGTCCCTTCACAGTCGGGAATGACTTGCCTGACGCTACCCAGTTAAGAGACGAAACTCTACATGCTGTTCAAGAGAAGTCGTATCACCCTATGCAGCCTACTCCTACAACTACTTGCTTCTATATACCCATTTACCATCCAATTTTTCTTTCGTTATTTCACCTAAGCTTTCTAGGCGATTCAAATGACCAATTATTTCAGACATAACTAAAGGAAAAAGCGTTTCAAACCTGTTTTTGTACAACGTACGGGCAATATGAGCGGCTGTACGTTGAAAATCATTAATCAGCGCTTTTATTTTTTCTGATTTATTCTGTATCCGTGTTAAGCGCTGCGTGATGAGCGCTTGCACATCTTGAATCATTTCTCCATGTCCAGGAAAAACAACTGCGACTGAATAAGCACGCAATTTATTCAACGAGGCCTCATAGTGTATAAGCGATTGAATCATTTCTCCATTTATGTCCGGTTCGATTAACGCGTTGCTCGCAAGATGATCGAGTATATGATCTCCTGAAAATAACCAGCAATTCTTTTCATCATATAAAGCAATTTGATCTTCCGCATGACCAGGCAATTCGATTACTTCTAACCCGTCAATTACATCTCCTTCTTTTAACGTATGAATTGTACGGTCAATTTTTTGATTGCTATTTTTATCGGCAGCTTCTTTTAATCTTTCAACTTGCTGTACGCCGTATTCTCCACCATCCATTTGGGGTGTGTTCTTCTATACAGTAATCAAAAATATCAAATTAAAAAATGAAAAGTAACAAAAGGAGCAGAAGCATATGATTGTAGGGTACGACAAAAAATGCGTATATCCGGTAATCATTCCTACCTCATCCAGTCTACGCTCATATAATTTCTTTATTGTAAAAAACATCCTTCGCTTCAAACGCTGTCGGTAAGCAAAGCAATTTATCTAGGTGCGGATGCTTTATTTGCAACTCGCTATTATTTAACAATACATTAAATGGCTGCATACAACAAACATCTATAGTGAACAGATTGGGTCAAGTATTTGTGGGTGTTATTTTAAGAAGTTAAAAAACCTCTCTTTGTATTCGTTAATTTTAGTATTGATTCCTACCGACCGCAGTAGATATACACTACGCTTAATTCTTTCAAAGTAAATTGAGATATGATATTTTTCATTTAAGGACCTCTTTTCTTTTGTTAGTTGTGTTGTCGTAACTTAACTATACAAAAGAGGGTCCTTTTTTTCATGGTACACGACTAAATTATCCCTAGATGATGTAACCACTCCCAGTTGATTGTAACGGAAGCTGGTGACTCCTGCGGGAATAGCACGCGTCTGAAGACTCCGCAGGAAGTGATTTTCTTCCGAAGAGGCTGAAGCCGTGCCCACGGAAAGCATCCACCTGCAGTGAAAATCAAAGGTGTTATTCATGTGTATTTCGTTCGAAGTAAAATTGATCACATATTATCTAGTTAGATTCGTGCATCTGTTCCCCCACAATCATTTTACTCATACTCGTGATGTGTTTTAAGTCGAGGAATACATACTAATGAAGTAGAACAAAAACAATAAAGCTTGCGCTCTGATTTCGCTGACGTGCACTTCAGCCGACAGGCTTTCCGCGGATGCTGCCTCAGCTTCTGTAGCTCCTCTACCCGAGTCGCTAGGTTTTAGACGACTTTTATTCTACAGAGGAATTCACTTGTTTTTTATTAGAAAATCAAAATGACGTTCGTGAATTCCCTTCACATTTCCCTACCAAAAAGTAATGTGACTTTTTTCACCAACGTCATATATTGTACTACCGTTTATTTATTATTGAGCAGTATAGCCGCCGTCTAATACAATTGCTTGCCCTGTTATTCCTTTCGCTTTTTCACTTGCCAAAAACAAAGCAGTGTCTACGACCTCTTGGACGTCAAGTAAGCGTCTTTGCGGAACGAGCGGATAAATAACTTCTTCTAAAACCGATTCAAGCTGAACGTTTCTTGTTTTTGCCAGTTCAATTAATTGATTGCGAACGAGTGGCGTATCTACATACCCTGGACAAATTGCATTAACCGTTATTCCATCGGCTGCTGTTTCTAATGCCGTTACTTTAGTTAGTCCAATAACTCCATGCTTTGCAGAATTATAAGCAGCTTTTCCAGCAAATCCAACAAGTCCATTAATAGATGACATATGTATAATTCTACCAAACTGTTGCTTCCTCATATAAGGTAAGGCGATTTTCGTGGCCATAAAAGGAGCAGTTAGCATGACCTTTATAAGCTGCTCAAACGTATCGGTTGGAAATTCCTCAATCGGAGCAACATGTTGGAGGCCGGCATTGTTTATAACAATATCAATTGCTCCAAAGCTTTGTATTGTATCTTTAATCGCCGTGTTGAGCGCCGTCTCAGATGTTACATCGCAACGAAGCGGGATAATATTCTTGCCTATCGTTGCCCGTGACCTTTTAAATTCAGAGACTTGCAAATCTGTTGCTACGACCTTTGCCCCGGCATCGGCGAATGCATTCGCAATTGCAAAACCGATACCACTTGCTGCGCCAGTTATAAACAGCACTTTATTTTTAACCATACTGTCCGCTCCTTTCGTATACTTTTAATACGAATAGTATCTGTTTTAATGTTCCTCATTCCGCCTATTTAATCGGACATACCTATATATTGTTCACAATTATTACCTGTTGCACCAATTAAGAAATATATAGCAACATTACATACGATTATCGAGCTTTTCTTTCTCCTGAAAGTACATACGAAGCTTGCTTTTATCAATTTTACCTACATCTGTTTTAGGTAACTCCTCCAAAACAACAAAACGTTTAGGAACTTTAAAACCACCTAAATGCTCTTTACAGTAGGCAATTAATGCACCTTCCTTATACGTGCATTGATCTTTCAGCTTTATAAATGCTGTTACTGCTTCCCCCCACTTTTCATCGTCTACCCCGACAACTGCAGCTTCAAGCACATCTTTCATACGTAAAATACATTGCTCGACCTCTTGAGGGTATACATTTTCCCCGCCAGTTATAATCAATTCCTTCTTCCTGCCTATAATATAATAATCGCCATCATTATCCACCTTAGCTAAATCGCCCGTTTTAAGCCATTCGCCCCAAAATACTTCTTTCGTTGCTTCGTCATTATTCCAGTACGTAGAAAATACATGCGGCCCACGAATATGCAATTCCCCAATCTCATCTACTCCACAATGTCCCTCTTCTTTGTTAAATATAGTTACTTCATTAAAACCAATCAAATTGACCTGCACGTATTAATTCAGGTGCAGAGTGCTCAAGTATTTCGCAAATAAATTGCTCATCCGCTGTTTGCATGGCGTGATAAGTTGACTGTATACTGTTTTTTTCCTGCTGAAACAGCTTGGCTGCTTGCTTATGTAATTTGATATATTTATTAGAGTTTATTTGTTGCCATTTATCTTGTAAAAACTGATGAAATAAAGCATGATATCGATATGAACCTTCTTCATCCAACAATTGAATAAAACTATGATTTTTAGACAACGCGCGTAAAACTTCAACTGCTTCTTCATTATAAAAACGTAACAACAGTTTTTCTGAAAACGTCTCAAAAATTGCAAAGGCTAACAGCCAATCCTGCATTTCACTAGATAACTGTTGAAACACTTCCTCAGATAAATACGTAAATACGTCCTCTAATACAGGAGAGACGGCAAGATTGAAAGCAACCTTCGATTGACTCATTTGCAGTGCAAGCAAGTTAACAGCAATGGCCCATCCTTCTGTTAAATGCATAATGTCCCTTGATTCCTTATCCTTTAACGAAATGCTATAGTAGTCTTCATAATAAACAGAAATTTCTTCTTCGGTGAACATAAGATCTTCTTCTGTAATTTCACAAAGCTGATTGTTAGCTTTTAATTTAATTAGATTAGTCCATTTCGGATACGTGCGTGACACGATTATTACATTCACATGGGGTGGCAACAGCTCGATAACTTCTTCTAGCATAAAGTTCACTAGAAATACATGATCTATTAAGTGAAAATCGTCAATAATAATGGTGAGCGTTGCGTCCAAATCACAGAGCGCATTTATAAATAGCGTTACCCATTGCTGTAAGTCTCGATCGCTCGGATAATAATCAGAAGGGGGAATCCAGCTGTTTAAGGACGCGCCAAAACGCGGAATAACACGTTGAATACTAGCCTTTAAATAAGCTAAAAAAGGGATTAGATCATCATCTGCTTCCGAAACGGTATACCAAGAAAAGCGGTCACCCGAATCTTTAACATATTGCGCAAGCCCTAAGCTTTTACCATAGCCAGCATCACTATGTATAATTGTAAGCTTCTTCATCCGTGCTTCGTTCAACTTTTTTATAAATGCTGCACGTCGCATATACGTGGTGGAAGGAATCGGCGGTATCAATTTCGAGCGAACGATTTGACTATAATCCATGGAATCCCCCTTTTTTCCTTTACAGCTGCATTCCCGCTAATGTAATAAATGGATTGTATTAAGCGTTTTTATCGTCTTTTAGTAACGTACGAGAATAAAACAAGCCTACAACGCCTACCCCGATAAATAATATTGCACGAACGACAATGGATACACTTGCAAGATCAACGATAAATAATTTAAAAACACAAAGAACTAGTAGAATGAAGCCGCCTATACGCACATATTTCCAATGCATTTTCCCTCCAAAGCTTACAGAGGCAAAAGCAAATAAAAATAACAAAAACGTATGACCGAGTAAAACAAATTCCTCATCCCAGTGCCAAACAGCTGTACTAGCTAAATACCATTTATTAATGAAAATGAAATACAAAAGCTGTACGCCAACGGCGAGCTTAGAGTACGATCGATTAAGCCACTCGGTATTTTTATAAAAAACTTTTCTTTTAATTGCAATAAAGCATACGGTGAATAACAATACATAGATAAGCTGTACAAATAGATGAAAATAAAAACCGTTGTTATCGTAAAAATCCCTCATTGGAATTACGATAAGAACAAGACCAACGATTCCGAAGCCAGCGATAGACGCATGTGTAACGAATAAACCGTGCTTCCATTTATGCATAAAGTACATGAGAATAAGCACGAGCAAATAAATAAGCATCTTTACGTGTAACGCTGTTGGATAGCTTATGTTCACCATATGTATGAACGTATTTGCTAAATGATGAATATATAAGAATACGATGAACTGACCAATTATTAAACTATGCGCAAAAAATGTTTGCTTCGTTTCAATTTTGGTGCGATTCATTTGATAGACTATATAATATACGCTGCACATTGTAATTAGAAGTGCCATCCAAGAAAAATGCTCAATTGAGAAAAAGCGCTGAATCGTAATGAATGAAATAACGACGTACGCCGTTAATCCATACACAAATGCACTCATTACAATCGTCCGTACAGCTTTATAATTGAATCCAACCCATAACCCAATCGTTCCATTAATAAGAAGGAAGATTAGCCGAAGCTGTGCAACATCCCATTGGATTGAAAGCAGCCATACACTTATAGTGAATACAGCAACAGCTGTAACAACACTTTTAAGCGTTGTACTTTTCTTGCGAATGAAGTAAATAGCGAGCATTGCATATAATAGCGCCAGTAAACCGTAGAGTACTGTTTCTTGCTGCCTCTCTAACAGCTTTATCCAAGCAATCATAAAGACAACGTTTGTATAAATGAGGACTTCATTGAAAACAACTCTGGAAACCGTACCCTTCACATAATAAACTAAAAGTAGAAGATGCTGAATAACAACCGTTCCTACAATGATCGGCTCTTTTCCGGTTGTACCTTCAAGTAATCCATATGCGAATAATGTTAAGTGAAACAATAGGAAGGTAATGTAAAAGGAAAGCTTATGCTTTTCACTAAGCGACACATAAAAAAACGATAAAAAAAGTACCAATATATATGTGCAAAATAAAAGCGTAGAAGCTTCTGCTCCTTCAAGCAAAAACGGAAGTAAGAAGCCCGCAATCGCTGAAAAAATCGTTAAGGTTTCGGACTTCATTCTCTTTGCTAAAATCATACCGCCAATGATGTATAAAATCCCAATACAAAAAGCAACTAGTGCATTAAAATAATCGTACAAATGATGCGCTGCAAAAGTAGTTAAAATGCCTAATGCAATAAAGCCTCCTAATAATGTATGACCGAATAGCTTTTTCTGTTGCTTCACATAATGCATACCTGCAAATAAAAGCAGAATCGTTCCTGTATAACCTATGACGACACGAATGGAATTCGTTATCCAGCCGTTATCCATTCCAACCTTTAAGCCCCATAACACGCCTAGCAACAAAATGAACATAAAAACTCTAGGAAGCCAAATTCCGAGCAAGCTCTCGAAATCTACTTTATCTTTCAATTTCGTATTGCTTGAGCTAGCTTGCTTCTGACGTACCGTATCAGACGTACGGCTACTTTGCTGCTTCGATATCGAATTAGATATTTTTCTCTTTTCACTATATTGTTGACTCAATGGCTCACTCGTTTGTTCCCGACTGTTCTCATCTACTCGATGGCTAACGAGCTGCTCCTTACTTTTCCCCTTTACCTCGAACGGTTCTTTCCCCTCTTGATTCGAATGTATCGGTTTATGCTGTTCATCAGGTTGATTACCTATGAACAATTGATCCGCTTCAGCCATTTCAATATGTTTAAGCTGCTGCTTCAACGTTCCGACTTCTGCCTCTAATTGTGAAAGCCTTTCACGCATTTCATTCAATTCTTCATGCAACTACAACCCCTCATTTCTGCATGTCTAATATCTAAATGGCCATTTTTTCCATTATATATGTACACCTACTTTTTAACAATCCTTAATTTGTTCTAAATCGCGTCTAGAATTTGTAGGCTATATAGATTAATCTACTTTTTAGTACGATGCGGTTATCGTCGTTGCTACATTTTCATTGACTTACAAATAGTCGATTCCACCCTACCTAAACATTACAATTAAACTAAAAACAATGATAAAGTAAGGATGAGCTAATAATTTTATCGATTAAACATAGGAATAGAAGTGGAGATTAATTCGTATGATAACAGCTAAATTAACTAATGATTGGACAGATTTACTCGCAAAAGAATTCGATTCCCCATACTATACAAACTTACGTAACTTTTTAAGCGCGGAGTATAAAAACAACATTATTTTTCCTGCGGAGCATGAAATATTTAACGCGCTCAACTACACATCTTTTCAGCAGGTGAAAGTAGTGATCCTCGGTCAGGATCCTTACCACGGAGCAGGACAAGCGCATGGGTTAAGCTTTTCTGTTCAGCCTAATGTAAAGCAACCACCCTCTTTAAAAAATATTTTTCGCGAGTTAGAAAATGACTTAGGGTATGCTCCACCGTCACATGGTTGCTTAATCGAGTGGGCAAAGCAAGGCGTGCTTTTGTTAAACACAGTACTAACTGTTCGCAAAGGAGAAGCGCATTCTCACCGAGGAGAAGGGTGGGAGATTTTTACCGATCGTATTATTTCAGCGTTAAACCAAAAGGAAGATTCTATTGTCTATATGCTGTGGGGAAGTGCGGCTCAAAAAAAGCAAGCTTTAATAGATACAAATAAGCATTATATTCTTAAAGCGCCCCATCCTAGCCCGTTATCTGCGTATCGCGGCTTCTTTGGGAGCAAACCTTTTTCTAAAGCAAATGAGATCTTAGAAAATAACGGTAAAACAAAAATTAATTGGGAATTAAAATAACTTTTTTGCTAATTCGTTTATCTATTTCAACTGTCCAGTCCACTGGAGAAAATGGCAATGGCCTGACGTAACTTTCTTTATGAGAGTAATAGAAGGCGTAGATACCTATATTTTATACGAGGAGGTACAAATGTGTCTGTTATAGTTGTTCCATTCCTTACAACTGCTATTGTAGTCATTATTCTATACTTTATTAATCGTAAAAAAGGCAGAGTTGATAAAGGATTTGCTATTAATTATTTTAAGCTTTCTTACCGGAGAAGAATGATTCGGAACCTTTATACACTCCCACTAACCGCAGTTGCAGTAGGTGTGATCTTTATGTATACAAGCTGGAGTATAACTGTCAATATACTATTTGCCACCGTCGTTTTCTTACTTATAGTTGCTGAGATTATATATAACTATCGAAAATGGCAGACTAGTAAACAGTATACAAATTGATTTTACTCAAAAGGTTTCTATCTCAACAGTGTTTTATACGAAACAATTCGAACGTGTTTTCCTGATACGATTGCTCGAGTCAGCGGAACACGTATTTTTTATTAAAAATAAACCTTTCATTTTTTTACGATTTAATTGTTCACGATTAGGGAATAGTTAAAACGACCTTCGGAAAACTTTTAGTGTTAGATATTATTGCAGCGTACACTTTTCTAATGGTAGTTAAAGCGCAATTATCAATGGGAATATATTAAGCCATCTGCCATGGAAAAAAATATGAAACCATATGTTAAACATACGATAGGAGGGTGATTATATTGTTTAAACTCGAAAACGTTATTGTGGAAAACGTATTAAAGATTGACTACTTAGAAATAAACAAACCTATCACATGTATCGTCGGTCAAAGTGGCAGTGGTAAATCCACCCTCCTTCGACTGCTTAATCAGCTTGATGATCCCCTTGAAGGGAACATTTACTTTGAAGGCGAATCGATCGATCAAATTGATCCGTTAGAGCTAAGAAAAAAAATACCAATGACACCGCAAGCTCCTGTAATTTTTGATGGCACTGTACGTGACAATTTGCTCACAGGCTTAACTTTTTCTGGTGCGGATTTCCCTCCAGATAAAAAGTTGATGTTAATGCTGGAGTTGCTCAAGCTCGATACGCAATTACATACAGATGCGTCCAATTTATCTGGAGGCGAAAAACAAAGATTAGCACTTGGCAGAATACTATTAATGGACAAAGCGAAAGCAATATTACTTGATGAACCTTCTTCCTCGCTTGATGATAAAACAGCGTGGCGCGTCATGAAGGATATTGCTGCGTATGCCAAAGAAAAAATGATAAAAATAATTATGGTTACACACGATAACGAGTTAAAAAACAAACTCGCTGATGATGTAATCGTTATGGACACGTATCGTATTAACGATTAATGCCTAAATACCGACACGTTGTTGTGCAACTATTGAACCAAAGTAATAGGAGGAATTACAAACATATATGGATAGCAATGGAACAATCGACTTAACCTTTTGGAAAGTAGCTGCAGCCTATTTATTTATTTTAATCGTTTGGTTCATTATTCGAATCAAAAAAATTCCACGTGAAAAACTGATTGCCATCGCAACTTTACGCATGACACTCCAATTAATTTTAATCGGTTATGTACTAATTTTTGTGTTCAAATACCCACACCCAGCGGTTACTATTGCGATTATCTTTTTCATGCTCTGCTTTGCCATCTACAATGTATACGACCGAACAGAACCTTCCATTCATCAATCGCTTAAAAAGATGATTGCACTCGCAATGGTTCTTGGAATAGCATTAAGCATGCTCTATATGGTTGCTGTTGTTTTACAACTAGACCCATGGTATGAACCACGCATTTTCATCCCGATTGGAGGTATGATTATTGGAAAAACGATGACAGGCGTCGCACTTGGAGTTACTAATTTATTAACCGGGATGAAGCAAGAACAAGATAAAGTAGAAGCCGCTTTAATGCTCGGCGCGACACCTAAGCAAGCATCTAAAACAATTATTAACCAAGCCTTTGATGCCGCATTATTACCAACAATAAATGCGATGGTTGGCATGGGGATCGTTTTTTTGCCTGGTATGATGACCGGTCAAATAATTGCCGGACAATCTCCACTTGCAGCTGTCAAATACCAAGTAGCCGTAATGCTTGGCGTAGCAGGAACCGTCGCAATTACAATTGTTATTTTTTTACACCTATCCTATAAAAGCTTTTTTACAAGTCGGAACCAGTTCATTATTACAAAACGGAATTAAATAAAAATAAGATAAACATTTATTTCTCGAAAAATTAGCTTGTCTCGCTCATATACTACACGCGCTTTACGTGGGAAGCATTCAAGCTTCTAACAGAATTTTCCCGACTGTTCCTTTTCCCAATTTCGTATATTCAAGAACAGAAATTCTATTCTTTTTATTTATCGTCTAGTATAATAAGACACACATTAGGAGGGGAGCTAATGATAATCGTTTATACAGACGGTGCTTCAAATGGGAATCCTGGTACAAGTGGTGCTGGAATTTATATGAAGCATAACGATACATTCAAATCCTATCATATTCCATTAGGTGTTATGACTAACCATGAGGCAGAATTTAACGCTGTAATTCACGCCTTATCGATTTGCCAACGATCGTTTCCGAATGAAATATTATCTTTTCGCACCGATTCCAAAATTGTTGTTGACACGATAGAAAAAGATTATACTCGGAATGAAATGTTCATTCCTCTCTTAAATAAAATTCGAGAAAAAGCAAGCGCGTTCCCATACTTTTTTATTAAATGGATTCCAGAAAAGCAAAATTTTCACGCAGATCGTCTTGCTCGACAAGCGATTAAAAATTAATGCTGTGTATCCAATTTTACTGTGCAAATAAATAGCCAAAGCCGCGAACGGTTTTTATAAATTTAGGATTCGCTTGATCCTTCTCAAGCTTCTTACGTAAATTGCTAATATGAACTTTCACAGTTTGGACGTTCCCTGTAGCGTCCAGCTTCCAGATATGATCATACAGTTGCTCCTGACTCCACACTTGATTCGGATTTTTTGCCAAAAGGATCAACAATTCCATTTCCTTTGTTGACAGTGTAACTTGTTCTCCATCTAAATAACACATATAGTTGTTTAAGTTTATTTCTAATTCATCAAATTTTAATATATTCGAACCACCTAAAACATCTGATCGATACCTTCGTATATTTGCCTTTATTCTAGCTTCCAGTTCTTCAAATTCAAATGGTTTCGTTAAATAATCATCTGCTCCTAATTCAAAGCTCTTCACTTTATCAAGCGTCGTGCGGCGAACACTAAGAAATATAATTGGAACCGTTAGTTTTTTTCGTATTTCCCTACACACTTCAAATCCATCGATACCAGGCATCTCAATATCTAACAGAATGAGCTGCGGATTTTTAATACGTATTTTTTCGATCGCTTGTCTTCCATCCTGCGCCACCATAACTTCATAGCCCTTTTTCCGAAGGTACATTTGTATTATATCTCGAATTCCTACTTCATCTTCTACGACTAGTATTGTTTCTTTGTCCATACTACACACCTCCTTGATTCATTTTAATAAGAAGTCTGCATTTGTACTTTTTTAATTAACCTTGAAAACCCTAAACGTGTTACTACTTTTATTCTTCAAAGCAAGTAATTGTCCCTTACTATTAAACGTTTCCCCTTATCCACCATTTTCGAATACTCCAAAAACATTAATCGATTTAATTTACTTTTAGGAATTTGACTTGCATTTTTAATAACAGAAAAGAAAAGCTCCTTAAGAAACTGTATGCATCTCAAGGAGCAAATCTACGACAACCGTTACGCTACTGTACGGATTTTTTACGTTGGAGCACATAAATCATTATTCCAATGAACGTAATGACGACACCGATTAATAAAATTGTAAAATAAGCTGTAGCTGTTTTTGGCAACATATCGGATTCCTCATCTGTTACTTGTTCTGAATTGCTCTCCTTCATTTCTGTTTCTGTTTGCTGATCGACTTCATCTACTAGCGGATCTTCGTCTTGTTCAGTTTCATCATTTGTAGCTTCTTTCTCATCTGAAACATTTGAATTCTCTTCGTTTTCATTCCCCTGCTCTTGCTCTTCTGCTTCAACTATTACAGTAATAATGGCTTGGATATCATCCACATTAACGTATTGATCATCGCTAGCAAGCTTTCCAGTAAATGTATACTCACCAGGCTGCTCTGGATCAAAAGCTGGCGATCCTTCGCTCCAGTTTACATCTACCATTAATGTTGTATTGTCATCTAAAGTAACTTTAACTTTTTCAGGCAGCATGAGCTCGCTTTGTAACGTTCCATAGCTCACATGGATAGGATCGAATGTTTCAACCGCTGAAATCGTCCTTAATTGATCTCCCACGTATTCATACGCACCAATATCAACAATATGGTGATGAATACGCGCGTTACGTGCAAAATCCTCGTCAATATCCCCAGGAACGAAGTCATTGTTTCCTCCATTTATTGCAGGCGAATGTGCTTCTAATGAGACCGGATGATCGCCCGATTCAACAAATAGCGGATCTACATCTAAGTTATTCCCACGATCTTTACCGAATGCATCGTCCCAGCTATCACTGCCACCAGAGCCTTCAATAATGCTATGCGTACTATTTACAGTTCCATATATCCCCTCAAATTCCAAAACAGGTGAAAGATTACCCCAAATTATTGTGTTTTGAATATCCAATGCTGCACCCTCGGAATCCGACATATAAATAACGGAGCCAACCTCTGAACCATTTCTAGTAACTGTTGCGTTAATAAGTTTCACTTGACCGCCATTTGCAATATATAGTGCGCTGCCTTGCCCACCAGGGGTGCCAAATTCATCTTGCATTGTGTTGTTAAATAACATCAGTGTATTAATTAACGTTGCTTTCGATTCATCTGCAACCGTAAGACCGGCTCCATTTTGAGCCATATTGCTGTTGAATTCAACGTTTTTTATCGTTATATCGGAACGATTACCAATATTGTAAATGCCGCCTCCAGTGTTTGCCCAATTAAAATCAAATGTTACATAATGTAAAATAGGTGAACCATTATCATTGTGCATGCCACCACCAAAATCAGTAGCAGTATTATTTAGAAATCTACTTTCGATGACTACTACGTTTGAATTGTTATTATACATACCTCCACCAGAATAGGTAGCGGCATTTTCTAGAAATACAACGTTCTGGATCGTAGGACTTGCATTTGCATTATACATCCCAGCACCTTGTTGATTCGTAAGATCATCACCATTTGCAAATCCACCAGTAATGGTTACCCCATCTAAAACTGCCGTCTGATTAACAGAAGCATCATTATTGTAAATAACGTGGTACGCATTATCTTGTTTAGAGGCTAATGTTCCGTCGTCATTACGATCAAGATCACCGCTTAAAATCGTTTCATACATTTTAGGATCACGTTCTGACAGCGTTGGATTGCCAGTTGCAGGGAAACCACCATAGATCGTTACCCCGTTTTTCATTTGAAATGTGTTCGTTCGTTTATCGTTTGTATCTAAACCTTGCGTTGGCACGTACGTTCCTTCTGCCATCCAAATTTCATCGCCTGCTGTTGCAATATCCAGTGCCTCTTGCAACGTACCAAAAGCATCCGACCAGCTTACACCATGCCCACTTTCCCCTTCTTTTACATAAATAGTTCCATCCGGAGTAGGTGTGATTGGAGGAGCTGGCGCGTTAAATTGTAAGTGTGGGTATTGACTCGGATGTATGCCCCAAATGGATGAAAAGTCCCAATTAACATATGTGCTTGCATCCTGCATTTCTGCTGTCGTTTTCCCTACGCCTTTCCCTTCATCCGTTTGGCCGGTTGCTTCCTTATCGTAGTAACTATTTGTTATAAGAAGCGTCGCATCGCCAGATAGATCACCTATTAGTCCTCCACTATAATTGACACCTTCAACTATACTTCCAGCTGCATAGCTATTCTCAATGTTTGTAGAATTTACTTGTCCAATTAAACCACCGATATTAATATTGCTTCCTTCTACTGTCCCCGTTGCATAACTATTTAGGACGGATCCTTGATATGTGGATCCGATTAATCCCCCAACGGAATTTGTGCTAGATACATAGCCGGTTGCGTAGCTTTCCTTGATTGTACCTTTCTCTTGATATCCAACGAGACCACCGACATGAGATGTACCTGAAACTTCCCCCGTCGCGTAGCTGCTTTCAATCGTACTCTCTCTAAAATATCCAATTAAACCACCGACACGATTAGTACCTGTAGCTTTTCCAGTCGCAAAGCTATTCTTAATAGTAACGGTACTAATTGCGTGACCGATAAGGCCGCCAACAAAGCTTTTTCCTTCTACTGTACTTGTAGAAGCTGAATTTATAATTGAGCTCCCTTGTACAGCTCCAGCCAATCCTCCGATTCTCCCAGAGCTTCCAGTACTATAAACCATTCCTGATGTAGAACTGTTAAGAATTGTACTTTGGTTTGTATACTCACCGACTAAGCCACCAATGTAATTATCACCTGTAATGTCAGCGGATACAACAGCTACGTTGTCAATCGTAGTCCCGATCCCTGCTCCAATAAGTGCCCCAATATAACTTCTTCCACTCACATCTACATTTTCAAGTGTTAAATCCCGTATTTCAGCCGAACTCGTATAAGCAAATAGACCAAGATAATCGACACCGTAAGCATTGATTTTAATATTCTGAATTGTATGTCCGTTTCCGTCTAACGTTCCCATAAATGGATTACTAGCATAACTGCCAATAGGAGTCCAGTACCCATTTCCGTTAACGGTTGATAAGTCAATGTCGTTCATAAGCACATAGTGTCCACTTAAATTATTACGAATGTTGTTTAAATCCTCTACCGTATGAATTTCAGTAATCGATGTGGATGATGGTGCTGTTGAAGTGGAAAACGGTTGCTGTGAAAATGTCGTCACACCTCTGTTCGTTGGACTCTCTAATTCCTCTGTCGTTTCGCTGTTACTCGATGCTGTTTCTTGTTCTGCAGCTTTCTCATCATCTAAATTACTACCATCTTCCAATGACTCATCTGTTTCCCCTGCTTGTTCTGTTTCAGCTTCAGTAGGTTCACCTTCTCCTTGATCGGAATCGATCGGTGATTCCATTTCTCCGGATTGCCCCGTATCGCTCTCGTCTTCATCAGGGGTCGTTGCTCCTTCTTCTTCATCCATCATTTCCTGAGTGTCTTCTTGTTGATCCCCTTCGTTTACGTCCCCTTCCGTTTGTGCATAGCTAATTACTTGAAGAGAAGGAAGTAGCGATCCGATTAAAAAAATCGTACAAATTAAAATGAGTACATTTTTAGATAACCGGATGCGGAATGTTTTATTGTTCATTTTTACACCTCATTTTCAGCTCAAATTATTATAGCTGCAAGCAAATATAACCTTCTATCCATAGCAAGCATTTCTAATTTGTTTTTTCGTACGTATTTGCGCACACAACACCTCCAATAATATCCATATTTAATATTTTAAGTAATCAAAGTTAAATTTAGGTTAAGAATATAAATAAAACTTCATAAATATACTAAAATTTGCTATTTCTTTTAGATTGGAAGCTATTTTAGTAGAAAATAGCAAAAAACCACGAGCATTGATGACCGTGGTTTTTCCGCCTTTTATTCATTTTGTCTGTGTAGAATCCGAATCCACGCACACTCCTGCAGGAAAAGCAACAGCCGAAAATCCATTTTAAAAGTTTTGGGGATTGAGTCACGTATTTGTGGGTGTTAGTTTAAGAAGTTAAAAAACCTCTCTTTGTATTCGTTACTATTAGTATTAATTCCTACCGACCGCAGTAGATATACACTACGCTTTCCGAGGAGGCTGAAGCCAGGCCCGCGGAAAGCATCCACCTGCAGTGAAAATCAACGGTGTTATTCATGTGTATATCGTTCGAAGTAAAATTGATCACATATTATCTAGTTAGATTCGTGCATCTGTTCCCCCACAAACATTTTACTCATACAGTTTTGGGGCAACCTTTTAAAATTAGTTGAGGCGTTGCCTGCGGAAAGCGGAGTGGATCCGGATGGAACACAGCAGACACCAATCTAGCTTTAAATTTTTAATAGATTTCAAAATTCTGTTTTTTTGTGATTTTTTAAAAATGACAATTATGACATTGACTCAACCGCTAAGCACTCTATTTCTTAATCGGTAGTTTAATTGAAAATGTAGTACCAGTATTCACTATACTTTGCGCTCGGATCGATCCATTATGGCGGTCTATTATCTCTTTTACAATTGCTAAGCCTAACCCCGCTCCAGCTTGCTGTTTTTGCTCGCTCATTTGAACTGTTCCTTTGTAAAATCGATTAAAAATAAACGGGAGATCTTCTTCTTTAATACCGTACCCATTATCTTTAATTGAAATGTATAAGCTGTCCGCTCGTTCGTCTATATCAAATGCTATTGAAATACAACCATTGTTTTCTTCTGTGTTTTTTATTGCATTTGAAGCTAAGTTCGAAAAAACCTGGTCCATCCGTTCAATATCTACCACGGCTGTTATTTTTTTAAAATAGGATGGGAGCTTAGGCCTTTTAAATATTCTGTTTGCTTGTACGACGGTGAATTCACATCTGTTCAATACATTATTTAGCCAATCATCTAGATGAACCGCTCGCATTGTCATGCTTTTCTCTCCAGCCTCAAGCGTAGACAGATCAAACAAATCACTAATTAATCGATTTAATATGTTTATTGTATTTCGAATCAATTCATTATAATGTTCATCATCCACAGTAACAAGACCTTGCTGTAACGATTGCATATAACTATGAATAAGAGTTACCGGAGTGCCTAATTCATGTGCAATGTTAGCTAATAACCTTTGCCTTGAAGCTGACATTTCAACAAGCTCTTCATTTTTCTGCTGTAATTTTAAGTTCGTTGCTTTTAATGCTTCCGTTCGTTGGTATACTTTATCTTCTAAATGCATATTTATTTCGATGATTTCCTTGTTTAAGTTGCGCATTCGTACGAGCGTCTTCACACGAGAGATCAACTCCTGTTTGTCACAAGGCTTAACTACATAATCATTTGCCCCCACGTCAAAGGAAACTACTTTATCATGGATCTGATTTTTTGCTGTAAGCATAAGAATAGGTAACTCCATTAATGTATACTTTTTCCGGAGCTGCTGGCATACTTCATAGCCAGACATTTGTGGCATCATAATATCAAGGATTAACAAATCTGGCGGTTGTTTTTTTATTATTTGCAGCACTTCTTTTCCATTCATTGCTGTGCTTACGTCATAGCCTTCGAGCGTTAGTTGATTTACTAACACTTGTAGGTTAACTGCTTCATCATCAGCTATAAGAATTCGCGGTAGATACCTTGCATTATTTTCTTTATATGGTTGAAATCCCTCTACTATTGAAAATTCGATCGATTCCGTCGTTAAGGCAACTTCTTCAACTTGCTGTACGATAGCATCTAGTTTTTTTGTTGTTGGTAACGTAACGATAAATGTAGATCCGCTGCCGACTTCTGATTCGACGTCTAGCTTTCCGTCATGAAGCGCAACTAATCGCTTCGTAATACTTAAGCCAATCCCTGTACCTTGAACATTTCTCGAAAGGGACGGGTCGCCTTGATGAAACGCATTAAATATATTAGATAACTGATGATTAGGAATGCCCTTTCCTGTATCCGAAACAGTTAGTATTAAGCTGTTTTTTTCAGTCGTCGCTGAAACAACGATTTCTCCCTCATTCGTATACTTAATTGCGTTATCGAGCAAATTATACAATATTTGCTGCAGACGGTTTTCGTCCGCATAAAGTGGAGGTAACATAGCATCAACATTTTTAATAAGCTTCACTCGTTTATTTTTTAACAGCTGTTTGGAAACCGCTATGACGGTATCAATTACACCGTGCACATGAATTATTTTCTTTTCTAAGTCAAGCGAATCATGCTTTAACTTAGAGAAGTCTAATATGTCATTTACTAAGTGTGTCAATCGGTTCCCACTCGTTATAATTAACGATAGCTGCTCATCCATTTCCCTTGAAACCTCTCCTGCAATCCCATCTCTTAACGATTCCGTAATTCCAATCATGCCATACAATGGGGTGCGCAGCTCATGTGAGGTAACCGCCAAAAATTCGTCCTTCAATTTGTCAGCCTTTTTTAAGTTTTCCATTGCGAGCGCTTGACTCTCTTTTGCTTTTCGTTCTGCTATCTCTTTTTCAGCACGGATAATTTTTATTTTATCGGCTAAAGCAAAGGATAGTAATATAACTTCTGCAGATAAAGCAATTTGTCCAGCATATTCCGTAATAAAGGCATAAGGTAATACAACCGCTCGCACTAAAATAGTAATACATACGCCAGTTAGAAAAACGACCCACCCGATAATATAAAAGCGAGCCTGACGTGCACCTCTTCTTAGACATATAACTGCACATAGTAGTACAGTCGCAAATGTACTGAAGGTTGCAGCAATCATTAAATGTAGCGATGTATAATGTGAAAAAGGTAAAATGACAAGAACGAGCCCATTTAACACCATAAGACCATAGGACACATATTTAAAACGAGGAATATAAGTATCTACATCTAAGAAGTTTCGCGTAAAAATAAGAATAAATAGACATGCCAAGCTAACCCAAAACGGTGTCGATATTAAATTCCAGCCAGGGTAATTTGACCAAATATATTGGTAGCCTAGTCCATTAATAGATAACTTCCCCATTAATGTACATGTTATTACTAAGACGTAGTAAAGGTAGCTTTTCATTCGCAAACTAAAAAAGAGGAATAAATTATATAAAATCATTGCGAGTATGACACCATAAAAAGTTCCAAGCATTAAAAACTCATCTTGCGACTTCTCTGTAAAAGCATCCTTACGCCATATGTTTATTGGAGGATGTAGATCTCCACCTCCTGTTGCAGCAACATAAAATGTTTTGCTTTCGCCTGGATCAATTTCCAAATTAAAAATAAAATTTCGATGATTAATCTCCCGCTCGTTAAAAGGGAAGTTTGTACCTGCTGTATGCAGCTTTGTCCAAGTACTCTGTTCTTCCGTATAAATATCAAGTTGATAAATAAGTGGGAAGGCAAACTCCAGAAGCCATTCTTTTTGATTTGACTCATTCCTAACTTCAAAACGAAGCCATGTAACCGTTTCAAAAAAACCGCCTTGCTGCTCTACATTGCTCGAATGAAGAAACTGGTGTGAGGATGAGTTTGATAGGACATCGTCAATCGTAAGACGCTTCGCTCGATCTTTTATCATATATGTAGCTGGATATATACTACGTTTATCTGTCGTATCTTCCAATATTAGCTGGTCTTCAAAGCTAGCCAATATGCTGTTGAAATTTAAAAAAATGAATAACACGATCATAAGTGGCATACTACAATAAATAATCCTTCTATTCACTGAATGCTCCCCTTTTCCTACACTTCTTGCGCTTGATCGTATTGCCTGCCATTAACAATGACAATTGATCTATTAAACAAGTAATTGGAAATCGAACAGCAAAATAATCTTTATGCAAGGAGATTTAAAATTGAAGCTGTACTTACATTGCTTATAAAAACACGAAGCATGCCCCTGTACTTTTTTCAATACAAGAGCACAAGCAAATTTCCCACTTACATATTTTTGTATAATTGTACGATATTCCTTATTTCGACATAAAATGGAATATCCCTTCATTTTTTTATGTTTTGGATTAGCTTTTGGAAAGTAAGGAAGGCTCCTATTCCGTAGCGAATGGGTATGCGTGGCTTCAGCAGAAGGAAAGAGATCGGTGAGACCCCACAGTACGCAAAAGGAGGCACCTTTTCAAAGACCGAAAATTTACTGTGATAAATCCGATTTCATTTTCCATATATCATCCTTAAGTGACTTGGAATTACAGCGATTGAAGCAGGGGTTGATGTATATATTTCCCCATCCATATCCGCTTCTTCAACTGAATTGGTCTCTATCTCTATCTCTTCAGCTTGAAAATGTTCTAAAGCCTCCAGCTCTTCACGATGACCATGTTGATTGTTCAATGCAAATAGTTCCCGTAGCGACTCGAGGTTTGAGTTTTTTATTATTAATACATCTGCTTTCCCATCTTGTGGTGATAAATTATTTATAGGTACTTCTTTCGTTCCGATATACCGACCATTTAATACGAAAATTAAAATTGCTTCTCCAGCATACGCTTTTCCGTTTGCTTTTAAACGATATGAAAAAGCTTTTGTCTGACGAATTGATTTTAATGAACTAATAAAATAACTTAGCACACCTAGATTATTTTTTTGAGCCTCATCAATGTTCTTTGATGCTTCCGTAACGAGACCGATTCCCCAAAAGTTCAGAAAATAATTTTGATTTGCATGGCAAACATCTACATTTTGAAGCGTACCATTTATAATCGACTGCGCTGCTGCCTTTAAATTTTGTGGCATTCGTAACGTTCTGCTAAAATCATTTGAAGTACCACCGGGTAATAGGGCGATCGCTGGTCTTATATCCAAGCCGGCTATACAATTGATAACAGCATGCACCGTTCCATCTCCACCGAGCACAATTAATACATCAATTGCAGTCGCCCACTCTTTGCACACCTCCTTTAACTCATCCAAGCTATGTGTTTGGATGACGGTTAACTCTTTAATGCCTTGCGACAATATTGGCAACGTCTGTGCTAATTTTTTCTCAACAGTTTGCGCACCAGCATTTCCATTGTATAGTAACAATGCTCTATTTATTTGTAGCATCCTAGTTCCTCCTATTATCGTTTGACGTTCGTTTACAGCTTACTATTCGGTAACCAACTACTTTTCTATAGAAGGTGACCTACTCGAAAAACGGTTAATAGAAAAAGCAACACGCTTCGTGAATTAAAAATAGATGTACATTTCTTTCAGCCAATAGTACATATTCCCCTATACAACATACGAGAAACCGAACAACAAAAAGTCTTTTCTTTTTCCAAATACCCAAAGCGGTACAACAAGTTCCTAAAAATACAAACGGTACTCCCTCGCTGTTAAAATTTAACAACAGGAGTACCGTTCAATTTATCCACTTTTTTAATGTAAAAATCATATATTTTATATTATTAACAAGGCTTCATCGTCTTTTTTCCCTTTCAAGCCTCCTACGCTTTTAATCACATATATTCATGTACGCGCCCCGAGCCTTACAAATGCATCGTAAAAGCACCCCCATTTTACATTACACTAGCAAACCAAAAGCCAAGCAATGTACCAATATAATTCCCTACAATATAACCTAATGTTCCAACAACTAAAATTGGTCCTACCAGATCCTTCCATCCTTTAGCAATCGCCATAGCAGCAGCGGTTGTTGGCCCTCCGATGTTCGCATTACTCGCAATGAGTACATCCTCCAAATTGTATTTTAGAAGCTTAGCTGCAGTAAGTGAAACAATCATATTTAGAGCGACAATGATGAAAACGAACACTAAAAGCAATGGTGCATTATTAACAATTAACGGTATTGACGCTGGTACACCAATAACGACGAAGAAAATGTAAATAAGAAACGTCCCAATTTCTTGGCTCCCATGTATACGTTCGAAATAAGATGGAAACAAGTAAAGCAGAATAAACGTAATTGTAGTTAGCATTAAATATTTATCTCCAAGTAGACCATGAATAACATTGAGTACAAATGGAGTATTTTCGCCAGATGGAAGCACGTTCCCGATAAACGCTGCGAGCTTGAATGAAATAATAACAAGTAGATATGCCGTACCGACGGACATAGCTATATCCTTTAATGAAATGTCCTTCCGCTTCCAAAAGCCGTCTGCTAGAGTCTTACCATCTGTATTGCCAATTCCTCTCTCGACCTTTTCGATATGCGGTGTCGGATAGCCCTTTCTGAAAAAGGAAATTGTCGGGATAATCATTAAGATCACAAAATAAATCGCCATCATTAAGTTATCGGCAACAACAGCAGCCGAAACCATTTCACCAGGTGTTTCAAACTTTGCACTCAATGCTGCGAAATTAACACCACCACCGGTATATGAGCCACTCATCATCGCTCCGATTTTTTCTAAATGAGGAATATGGTCTTTAAGCAGAAAGAAACTGACAATTGTCCCTATAACTGTACCGACCGAGCTAATAAAGAAAATGATGAGTAGCTTTCCGCCTTCTTGCCATATCTTTTTTATATTGACATGAAATAGCAGGAGTGGAATAGCTAAAGGAACGATGACTCCCCATACGGCATCGTACACATTGGATTCAGTCGGGATAATATTTGTATTCGATAAAATAATTGCACCGAGTAACGCTATAATTGCACCGGAAATCTTTGATGCCCAGCGAAATCGCTGTTCTAAATAAATACTGAGGGAAGCTACAACGATTAGTATTCCCCACAACGTTAACGTATCATCTGGTTGGATTAACGTTCCCTGCATAATTGCACCCTCCTATAGTACGTCTTCTAAACGTTTATGTTCATTGCTTATTGGGTTGAAATAACGACTTATAAAGCGAAACGCATTATGAAAGCATATAGCCTGTACTTCTTGTTCCGTAAACCCTCTCTCCTGCATTCGAACAAGTAATTCAGGTACTTTGCTAACATCCTCCAATCCTTTCGTAAAAGCGTTTACTAAATTTCCCCCAAGGTCATACGATTGCATATAGTCCAAAAAGTCAAACCCAAATGCTACATGCTCATACCCAACAAGATCGGTTATGTAAATTGCATGATCTATAAAACAATCAACGGTTGGATCATGCTTATCAACAAAATCTGCATGCGCATTCAATCCGATAATGCCGCCTTTTTCCGCGATTGCTTTTATTTGTTCATCGGTTAAATTCCGTTCATGATCACATACCGCTTTTGCATTACTGTGCGAAGCAAATAGTGGCAATTGACTCAAGCGATACATATCCCAAAAACTGGCCACATCTAAATGAGAAACATCTAACAAATATTTGCGTTTATTTGCCTCTCGAACTGCCACCTCGCCCATTTCTGTTAGCCCTTTCGCTTGATTAGACGTTGCGCCTGTACCCGTACAAAGAAAATTATGTTCATTCCACACAAATATAGCGTGATGAACACGATCAGCCTGCAAATCGTGGAAGGCATTTTCAATTTTTGTACGTATTGACGCACCTCTCCATCCTTGTATAAACGACAGCCCTTCTAAACCAAGCAATATACGAATCTTTCCAGGCACTTCCTGTTCCTCAAGCGGCACATGTGGATCGCATACAAACGCGTGCTTGGAATGTTTTAAGTCCTCCAAAACGTGCGTAAATACCGATTGAAATCGTTCATATGGATTATGCTTGTATATCCCTTCAACCCAAAAAACGCAAAAAAGCGTGTCAACGCCGCCTTTTTTTAACTTCGGATAATGAATTCGATCAAATACATCCTTTTCACCAGCCAATTTTCGCTGTGCAATATCTGTAAATATATCGGAATGTAAGTCAAATATACGCATTACACATGCTCCCTTCATGTTGTAAATGAACCCCGATGCTTGTAACGAGCACTATTTATTATACAATATAGAAATTTATCCGATCGAGCGTAAAGGTATAATGAACGCTGGAAATTTTTAACAATCGAATGAATGCTTTTAACTTCCTCCAAACGGAGAAAGATAGGCGTTAATTCTCCTTTTCTTTAAATCGCCAGTATTGCCGATAGCCGTATGTCGTTTCTCGAATGCGCTCTTCGTCCTCTAGACCAGCCCCTATCGCACTTGCAAAAGTAGAAATAGAGGTGGCAAACCACGCAATTCGCATATATTGTGTAATGCTTGTACCATTATCCAATTCAAGCACCGTCGCAAATAATCCTGGAGGAATTAGAATAAAAGCGGTGATTAAAAAAATAATATATAATGCGATATAATATGCAATAACTGCAATAAGCAGTGTGAGAATGGTTGCTAGATTGTACAGCTGATGCAGTTTTTTTTCCTCATAATGTGCCGGGCGTTCCCACAAGCTGTGGGCAATAATAATCCAAAAAACCATCGCCATAATTGCTGAAATGGTTAACCCGGAAAGGCGATACCACGAAAATACATCACTTAATTTCCACATCGTAGTAAAAATCATTCCAAATGCACCTGTCGTAAAGGCGATTGCTATAACATTCGATAAGCTTGACATAATTTGAACCGGACGATTTGCAAAGGCCATTCCTAACAGCAAGCGTAGCTTTCCTATTAATTTAGAGCGGAGCATTCCTTTTATATGGTTATTTTCGTTTTCTCCTGTATACTTAAGCCACTTCGTAATTTTCCGGGCACGATCAATAGCTTGGTCGCTCGTTTCAGAAGCGTTTTCAGAGTAAATGTCGTTACTTAATACGGTAACAATTTGAATAATCGTAGTACGCACCTTTTCAGTCGTTAGAATCCAACCAAGTGCCGGCAAAGATAAAATAGCTGCACGCTCTTTTGGATGAATATCACATGTAATCACCTTGCCGTTGTCAATTAGTGGGAAGTCCGTAATTGTAATAGCAAAATCCAAGTTTTTATCCGATACGTAAGAATATGTTTCAGAAAATATATCGTTTTTATTTTCTACTGCCCCTACCGTGGAGTTAACGCAATTTTCTATATTAAAGCTTAGTTGTTGATCGGTTGAATTAGAGAGTGCTTCCGGAAGGTTATCCATCAAAGTATTAGCGACATCTGTTGCCAATCCAGGTGCAGTGATTAGCCCGATTGTTAGATTTTTTTGCACAGTGACTACCCTCTTTCCTCTATATCCTAAAAACGGCTCACTCAATTTGCATTATTTGTTTTTCTATCTTCTATTTCATAATACCGGTTATGCTGTCTATAGGAATACGTTATATGACGAATTCTGCTCTCCTGCTCACCGGTGGCACCAATTGCACCAGCTAACGTTCCAAGCGAGGTGATTAACCAGGCAAGTCGAAAATAATCGACAAGATTCGGCTCCCCTTGCAAATTTGTCCATGCATCAAATAAAGACGGTGGGACGAATATAGACAGCGCAACTAAAAACAATCCGAATAACACGAAGTAATTAATCGTCACAATGACGAATAATGTTAGCACAGTCGTTATGTTATATAATTTCCGGAGCTCGGTTTTTCCTCTTTTTGATGGTTTTTCCCACAAATTATGTGCAAAAATAATCCAGACGACCATGCTTACAATGGAGGAGACCATTAGTAGAATAAAACGAACGGCTGTATATTCAACACTTAATTCCCATGGAGTTGAAAAGATTGAAATATATGCACCTGTCGCAAAAGCTAAAGTAATTACCTTTTTAAATGAAACGAGAGCTGTCCAAGGGCGATTGGCGAAGGTCATTCCAAACAATACGCGTAACCAGCCTATAATGCGCGATTGCAAAACGAACCGTACGTCTAAGTATTTGTTGGTTTTTAGAGAGATTCGGCGAATTTTTGAAAACAAAAAACGCCATTTTAAACTAGATAATTGGAGGTGATTTTCTTCTAATGCTACTGTTCTAGAAGCAGCCTGTACTTCCTCAAAGGAATACAATTCATCTATGAGAAATATGAATGCCTTCTTCACCCGACTTTTTAGCGGAAATGCCCCAAATGCAGGTAAAGAAATCAACGCAACTTTATTTTCCATACGGGCATCAGCTGTTACGACCTTTTTTCCAGAGAAGCTCGGCAAATCCGTTAAACAAATTACATAATCCCATTGATTCTCTTCTTTTAAGGAAACCGCTTTATCAAAAACCTCGCTAATGTATTCCGCAGCACCTGTTAGTGGGTCAACGTCCACATTAATTTTCCACGAAACATTTACATCAACATACTTTTCAAGTGCTTCAGGCAATTTCTCAACTAGATTACCTGCTATTTGTGCAGGTAAATCTGGAGAGGCTATAATACCAATCGTTATCCTTTTCATATTCCTCCTCCCCATCACATTCGATATCAAAAAATATATACCCTATTTGGGAAGGAGGTAAAACAATTATGTTGATGATCGTTGAATAGGGTGATAAACTAAATCAGTTATTACTCCTTTAATTAATTATGTTTGTATAAAGCTAAAATCCTTAATGAACGAGCCGAACCATAGTACTTAATGCCCTTTTTTCGACATTATTTATTGTCAAATAGCGTATTTTGTAGTATTATAGACCTATATAATTTAAATATTATGAAAAGGCAAACTTGTTGAAAGACAAGGACGCAAAGCTTCGGGCCTAAGGTCATTGACTATGGTAGCCGGGTTGCCAAAAACACAGGATGTCTATGCCCTATTTTTGGCATAGCATTTTTTTATTTAGGGAGGGGATAATACGTTGTCTGTTGAACAATTAATGTCGAACAACGAATCCTTTTTACATCATTATCAGCCAATTTTCGACTTGAAGGAGGGGACTATTAAAGGATACGAAGGATTACTTAGGCATAAAAAGTTGGAAAGCACAGAATTTTTATTTAAACGTGCAAAAAGTAGAAAACGGCTTTATAAATTGGATTCGCGGTCCATTTATAAAGCCATTCTCACCTACCAAACAGCAGGTTTTACAAAAAAAGAAGGTTCTTTATTTTTAAATGTTTTCCCATCAACATTATTAAATCATAAATTCCCTTCTTTTA